>JABFSD010000320.1 GCA_013140935.1 Acidobacteriota bacterium | reverse complement strand
GTGATCGTGTGAAACTTCCCGTCGTATTCACGAATAGGCGGCGCGTAAGAGACTTCGTAATAGCTCGACAACTCGGTGACGATGCGTTGCATGGGCTTACGCATATCGTTGGTGTTAGCGACCAGAAATCCGCCCGTGCCTTCGGCAAGTTCGGCCAGCGTACCCTGTTTGTTTTTGCGCATCGAAGTTTCGGCGGTGTCGAAAATGCCTGCTTGATCGAAAGTGACGGCTTGTCCGCCACGCGACATTTGTTGCGACTGGCTCGAACGCGCCGCTGACATTAGCGTATCGCCTTGCTCGGTCAGTTGCCGTCCCGAACCCAGTCCACGTGCGTCGAACGCATAAAACGTAATGTTGGCGCGGTTGGCGGCGCTGATTGCCGAGCGAAACGGGTCAAGCAAGTTGGGCGGAACCTGAAAGCCTTCAGAAAAATAAACGACTGATTTGCGTCCGATGAGCTTGCGCTGTCCGGCGACGAGCGCGAGCAACGAATAGACAGACATGCCGCCTTGCACTTGCATCTCGGCGTTGTCTTCAGCCCGCAAGGTGTTGAGCGTCATCTCTGCGAATTTTTGCGCGGCGGCATCTTGTTGTACGCCCGCCGGAGCGCCGCCCGGTCCACCTTGCAAGTTCGCCAGCCCTTCAGCCAGACGCGCGCTGGTTTCGAGTTCGCGGCGAATGCTTTCTGAACGTTCGGCAAATTGCGTAGCGGCTTGTCCCGTAGCCATTCCGATGGCCGCGCGCAACTGTTCGCGGTCATTGGTGAAATGCTGAATGACGCGCAAGCGGGCGTCCATCATATAAACCGTCGCGTAAACATTGCTGTCGAGTTGATTGTTCAAAAACTCTTCGGCAGCTTGCCGCGCGAGAATGCGGCTTTCGTTGTTCAACCGTTCAAAAACGAAGGTGACGAGATTCGCCTGACGATTGGTTTCGCTCGTCGTCGCGGGCGCGGGCGTAGCGTTGCTGGCGGGCGCGGTCGTTGTGTTAGCAGGCGCAGCCGCGATGGGCGTTTCAGTGCTGGGCTGCACGGCGCGAAAAGCCGTGAGTTTTTGTTTAACGCCGTCGTCAAAGACTTCGATGTCAGTAGCTTTCAGGTCGCGGATGGGGCGGCCTTTTTTATCGCGCACGACGAGGTCGAGCAGCACTTCTTCTGAACCGATGCGAATCGCGTCGGTTTGTCCGGGTGCTTGCGGCGGCTTGTTTTGTTGCGCGTGAATGGTGGTGGTGAACGCTGCGCCACCAGCGAACAGTAAGAACAAAAGAAGTCGTTTCATAAATGCCTCGTCAAATGAATGAGGCATGTAGTCCCGCCTTCAGGCGGAATGTCTTGATGACGCGAGTCATTCCGCCTGAAGGCGGGACTACATGCTTTTAGTCATACTTTTTAGTTCGGATAAGTCTCACCTGGACGCACGACGCGAATCTGATGATCGGTGAATTTGAAGTGCGAACCAGGAATTTCATATTCCGGCATGTGGCACGACGCGCAAGCCTGCGATCTGCCAGCCTTGCAGGTCGGAGCCACTGATTGTTTGGATGCTTGTTTGGTTGCCGTTTTACTCGCCGCTTGGTGGCACGCCGTACACTTTGCGTCGTAATGCGCCGTCGCGTGTTCGAGCGGGCGATGCGGGTCGTGACAAGCTGCGCAACTGATGCGCTTGTCTTCAAAGTCGTAACACTTGCTGTTAAAGATGCGGTAAGGCTGAAAGCGCACATTCGCTACGCCTTGCACGCGCATCAGTTGCACTTGCGTCCAGGTGCGATGGCACGCGCCGCAAAATTGCGTCTGCCCGTCTGTGTCGTAATTGCCGGGGTTGATAATCGCCCACGGATGATCGCCTGCTTTCATCGTGCGCTTTTCGCGCGGCAGCTTCATCAGCTTGACGTGTTCAGCGCCCGCGCCGTGACAGCCTTCGCACGTAATGCCGGGCGTGAGGTGATCAAGTTGCAACTGATTGTCAGGGCTGATCGCGCCCGTCGCGTGGCAACTGAAACAGTCTTTGGTGTCTGCGGAATCCATCTGCCGCCCAACGGCTTCGGCAAACGAAGCGGGCGTGCGGCGCGGCGCTCCCATTGTGTAATCAAGCCCGTTGATGTCGTTATAAAAACTCACGCGCGTTTCGTAATACTTGCCGTCGCGCGCGAACACATAAGTCTGCCCCGCCTTGCCCAAGCCAAAAGCGTAAAGCAGCGGAGCCTTCAACGTCTCTTTGCCATCGGTCACGGTGTAAAAGCTCTGCTGGCCTTCGCGCGTGATCGTGAAGCTGTAAAGCCCGCTTTGAAATTTCAATTGCGGATGCGCCTGCAAAATTTTGCAATCACGAATCGTTTCGAGCGCGTTGCCCATCGGTGTGTGCGCTTGCGTCTCGCCTTGATCGTGGCATTGCGCGCAAGCCTGACTGCCGATGTATGTGGCATTGGCTACGGCTTGCGTCGGACGCCATTCCGCCGTAGGCGTAAAACTCTTGCTCGGACGCTGCGCATAAATCGCTACCGCGATGACGGCCAGCGTCATAAGAATTTTTCCGCTTTGTCGCACGCGAGAGAATTGCACAGTTATGGTTATCGTTACGGTTTCGGCGTTTCAGGCGCAGCCGGGCCAAACTGGCTTTCGCGCTGCGAACGTCGCATCTTGTCGAGCCGCATGAACTCAGTCCGCGCCTTGGTTGCTTCGGTTTTGCGTCCGACTTTTGAATAAGCACGCGCCAACGCGAAGTGCATTTCAGGACTGTCAGGTGCGAGTTTTGTGCCTGCTTCTAACTCTTTGATCGCGCGTTCGGTTTGATCGAGTTCGAGCAACAGGCGACCTAGCACGTTGCGCGCCGGAAACGAATTCGCATCGAGTTGCACGGCCTGTTCAGCGAAGGGCAAACCCTGCGCGTATTCGTTGCGCTTCAAGTATTCAAACGCGAGTTGCAGTTGCGCCGGAACGTGTCTGGGCGAGAGTTCAAGCTCGCGGCGAAATTCTGCGAGCGCGTCATCCGGCAGGCTCGGCAACAGGAAGATGCCCAGCGCGTAATGCAGGTTCGCGGTTTGCGGATAATCTTTAATCAGATCGTTGAATTCGCGGCGCGTGTCTTCGAGTTTGTTGCCGATGGCGAGCGCGCCCGCTTTGCCTAATCGCAACATCCGTTCGCGTTTGTCGGGCGGCAATTCAGCGGGCAGATAAGGGGCACGCATCAAGTTGAGGCCGAGGGCTTCGACCAACGCAGGGTTCGCGTTTTGCTGGCGCAGCAAAATGTTGAGCAATTCCAGCCCGGCTTCATATTGCTCAAAGCGCGTCAGCAACAGCGCCGCGTGATAGTTGTTCACATAAGCCATCTGTTCGTTGCCACCCAAGCCCAACGTACGCGCGCGCGTCAAATGCAACAGAGCTTGCTGATATTCGCGCAACTGAAACTCGCACAAGCCGATCAACGACCACGTAGGCCCGCCGTTCGGATTCAACGTCGCCATTCGTCGCAAAGCGTCACGCGCTTCGCCGTGGCGTTCGAGTTCATAAAGCAACGTGCCGAGGTACCACCAGCCTTCAGCCCACGTCGGATTGGCTTTCAAACCCTGACGATAAAGCGCGATGGCTTCTTCGAGTTGGTTGTTGTCGCGCGCGGCGGCGGCGCGTTGCGATAACTGTTCGAGCGCGGGCGAACTCTTGCGCGAAACCGTCGGCTTGCGCTGCGGCTTTTGCGCGGCGACGAACATCGGCAGGCAAAAGCACGCGAACAACGCGCCGCTGATTATCTTTATCGTGAAACGTTTCATTGCGGCGGCTTCTCCTTTTCCCGTGTGTCGGCTTTGGCTCCGGCTTGTTCGGCTTGGCGTTCGGCGTTGAGCTTGTTGACGATGGCTTGATGGCGGTCGCCGTCGGCCTTGCGGCGCAAGCGATAATAAACGGTTGCCAGC
>JABFSD010001081.1 GCA_013140935.1 Acidobacteriota bacterium | reverse complement strand
CGTGATCGCTATGCCGTTTAGATTAAAAGCGCTGTGCCAACGTTCGGGCGTGTCGCTGATGACGAGCAGGCGTTTGTTGTTGATGGGGTTCATAAAGAGTTTGATGATTGCCGAATAGGAGTTATGGAAGTTATGAGAGCGATGGGAATATGGTTGTTCGCGTAACTCCCATCGCTCTCATCGTCATTCACTAAAAGCTAAACCGTAAGCCGATTTCCAACTGCCGTGCGCCCGAGGCGCTATTGGCCTGACCGAAGTAAGGCGAACTCAGCACGCCGCTGTAGGCACCGTAATTCACGCGATTGAGTACGTTGGTGATTTGCGCCGACAGTGACAGGTTGAACCGTCCGGTTTCATTGCCGCCGCCGAACATCCCACCGCCGGGGCCGCCGGGGCCGCCGCGCATTCCACCGCCGCGCGGGCCGCCTGATTGATCAGCCGCCGCGGCATTCGCGTTCTTGCGTTCGCCGAAGCTGAAGGTTTTCGCCACGCTCATATTCACGTTGAACGCACCCGGCCCATTGGCATTGACGCCGTTCGGATAATAGGTCGTCAGGTAACTTTGCATCGCGGGCGTGAGCAATGAATACAGGCTCGGCAAGAGATTGCCGTTGCGCGACAAACCGAAGGGGCGGTCGTTGATTTCAGTGTCGCCGTTGTTTTCTTTGCCGGTCGTGATGTTGAAAGGCGAACCCGACGAAGCCGTCACGAAAGGCGACAGGCGAATGCCTTTGGGCAGGTTAATCGAACCGCCGACAAACAATGTATGGCGACGATCCATCGCCGAGCGGCCCCATTCCGAACTCAAGTCGTAATTATTCATCGGCACGCCGAGCGCGCTGTCAGAATCGCTCATCGTGCGCGACAACGTGTAGTTGCTGAACACCTGAAACGTCTTGCCCATCCGGCGTTGCAAACCGAACATCAAGCCCTGTGATTGTGACAACGCCGAAGATTCGATCTGATAAATGTTGCCTTGCGTCGCGTCGGGGCGAACGCCATTAAGCGGCGCGTTAATGTTGCGCGAACGGAATTGATGAATGCCGCGATTGAACATAAAGGTCGTGGTCGCTACGAAACCCAGCGGCAGTTGCCGTTCGACCGAAGCGTTGAAGTTCACCGAATAAGGCGCGGCGAGTTGCGAATCCAACACACGGCGAATGGTGCGTGCCGTAGTGATCGTTGCGTCTTCGGCAAAAGCATTCGGCCACGCCGGATTGTTGATGACGAAACTCTGTTGCCGCGTGCCGTCATAACGCAGCACGTTGCTGTAAACATTGTCAGTCAGCCGCGAATAGAAAATACCGCCGCCAATGCGTACCGTTGTCGTGCGGCTTTTGCCGGGCGACCAGGCGATGCCGATGCGCGGTGCGAAGTTGTTGGCATCGCCGAGTTGCGATTGAAACTCGTGGCGCAAGCCTAGCGACAAGGTCAGGTTGGGTTTGACGCGCCAATCGTCCTGAATGAACGAAGCGCCTTGCAACTGGGTGAACTGCAAGCGCGGGTCGCCCTGACTGATCGTAAATTGCGTCGGGCGAATCAGGTTGCCGTTGGCATCGCGTTCGCCGTTGATGACCTGACGATAAAGATCAAGGCTGCTGAACGTATAAGTCCCATTGAAATTGCTCGCCGTGTTGTCGTTGATGCTGTAACGCATCAGTTGCGTGCCGCCTTTGATCGTGTGCGCTTTTTGCGTCCACGTCAGATATTGCTGCCATTCGAGATTGTTTTCTTTCGTCGTGCTGGGGCAGCACGTAGCGCCGCCGCCATTGAAAGCGTCGAGCACGTTGATGGCTACGGCCGTAGTGTCGGCAGTCGTGTTACGGCTTTCACGAATGAAGCGCACGCGCGTTTCCATAATCAGTTTCGGATTGATGATCATCGTCTCGCCCACTTGCAGCGTGTTGTTCGTGCTGTCGGCATTCGAGCCGCGTTCGGGCAAAAGATAGCTCGTGCCGCTCACGCCGCCGCCGAATCCACCGCCACCACCATTTCCGCCGCCACCACCGGGGCCACCAAAGCCGCCGCCGCCGAAGCGTGCTGCGAATTCACGATTGATCGAACTATTGCCGAACCGGTTGTAGCTCACGTTCAGCGTATTCTTGTCATTCAACAAATAGTCAGTGCGCAAATTGAAAAACGTGCTGGTGTTGGGTGCGTTGACGTTCGCGGTGAACGTGCCGTCGAGCGTGCGGGCGACGACGTTGTTGCTGCCTTCGAGCGTGCGGCGTTCGGCGTTCGCAAAGAACGACATCTTCTTGGCGATGATCGGGCCGCTCAGGTTGAACTGAAAACGATTCTGATTGAGGTCGGGCTTGGTCACGGCAAACGCGTTGCGCGCGTCGACCGCCGAGTTACGGAAGTTGAATCCGACCGAACCGCGCCATTGATCGCGTCCGGGTTTGGTGACGATCTCTACGCGGCCCATGCCAGGTTGCGAGAATTCGGCAGTGAAAGGATTTTGATTCACGCGAATTTGCATGATCGCTTCGCGCGGAGGCAGGCGGCCACCGGTGAAACCGTCTACGTAAACTTGCGCATTTTGTCCGCCCGCCAAACCTTGCAGGAAGGTCTGCATATCTTCTTCGTTGTCGGGCACAATGGCTTGAATGGTTGCTTCATCCAGCACGGTCGCGTTGAGGTTTTTGGTCGGGTCAGTCGTGTCTTGCGGGTCTTCGGCTGACACATTCGTCACGATATTCATCTGGGCGACTTTCAATACGACTTTCAACGGCCCGGCGTTGGCGGCGAGTTGCAAGCCGCTTTGCGCGTAAGGTTCAAAGCCGTCGAAATTGACGGTCACTTGATAAACGCCCGTGGCGAGTTGCGGCAAAGCGAACGCGCCATCCGCGCCGCTCGTGACCGTGCGGGCTTTGCCGTCAGCGCCAGTCAGCGTAACGGTTGCGCCCGGAATCACGGCGTCGGTTTCATCTACGACCGAGCCGCGCAGGGTGAAGGCGGTCTGTGCCGCCGTAATCAGTGTTAGGGAAAGCAATCCCAGCAAAGCGAAACAAAGGGTTTGAAGATTCTTTTTCATAATGTTCTCTGCGCGACTCGTGTTGTTTTGTTGAACGATGCGAACCTCGTGTCCTCATCTGTCAGCGAATATGCCGGAATTCGCCGCGCAGGTGTTAAAGCTGAGGCAAACAGTTTGTAAGGTTTGTAAATTCGCGCGGCGAACGGGCGCGAAAGGTCATGGGGAGGCAAAGAGTTTGTAAAGTTTGTAAGGCGGGCTAGGCAAGCGAGCGATTGTCTTTATAATCCGCGGCTGGGAAGCTGTAGCGCGGGTTACTAACCCGCGCTACAAGGTCAAGCTATGAACGAACTTTGGCGCAAACGCGCCACCATCATCGTGATCGTAATCATGGCGTTGCTGTTGCCGACGCTAGCGGTGTTGCAGTACCGCTGGTTGTCGCAACTCAGCGAACGTGAAGGCGGCTATTTGCGCGCCAATATGCGCGGGATGGCGTTTCGTTTCAGTCAGGATTTGGATAACGAATTGACGAATGTCTTTGCCGCTCTGTTCACCTCAGCGCCGCCCGTAGCCGATGCCAAGCCGCCTGCCAATACTGAAGACTTGTTGCCGCGTTACGCCGAACGAGATGAACGCTGGCAGAGTGAAGCCGAGCATCCGCAACTGGTCGGCGAAGTGTATGTGCTGCGGGCTGACGCCAAGCCTGCGTTGTGGCAATTGCAAACCAGTGAAAAGAAATTCCTGCCAAGTGAATGGCCTGCGGCATTGGCGGGCTGGCGCGAAAAGCTGGAAGCCAGCGCCGCGCAACCGCGCAGCGAGTTCGCCGACGAATTGCGCGGTCGCCCTTTGCTTACGCTCAATGATGAAAAGCTCGCGTTCGTTCAGCGCATCATGTTTCCTCCGCGTCGTACCGACAGCGGACCAGTGACGCT
>JABFSD010001190.1 GCA_013140935.1 Acidobacteriota bacterium | reverse complement strand
CGGTTGTTGTGTTGCACGCCGTAATACTCCCAGCGTACGCCGAGATTGAGCGTCAGGCGCGGACGCAGCTTCCACGAATCCTGCCCGTAAAAACCGAATTCGTGATAGCGATTGCTGCGGCTGAAATTGGGCTGCCCCACCGGCAACGTCACCGAACAAGCCGGTGTCACAGTGGCACCGCAGGGGAATTTGCCTTGCGGATCAATCGCGCCTTGATAGCGCGCTAATTGTCCGGTCAAGAAGTTGTTAAACGCCAAAGAAACCAACGCCGTGCTCAAGCCCAGCGAAGGGTCTTGATAAGCGCCGAACGTGCGGTTGTCCTGCAAATAAACATACGACCCGCCGAACCGGAAATTGTGGCGGCCTTTGTTCCAGTTCATGTCTTGATAAACCTGCCCAAAATTTTGCGGCCCGCCGAAGGGAATGCCCGAACCGGGAGTGAACGGAAGATAGCCGGGCAAGGCGGCCAGCGTACCCAGAAAGCGCGTCGCCGCATTGTCTCGCCAAAACAGCGTCGGCACCGTGTCGCCTTGCGGTTGCAAGGTATTCAAGCGGTTGAAAACCACCTTCGATTGAGAGACCAAATTGGATGTGATGGTACGTGTGACCGAAATCAGTGCGCCGTTGTTCGTCGTCGTCTGTCCTGTGTCAAACCCTTCATAAGGGCTGTTGGAAACCGACCCGGCGAAGAGTTCGCCCTTTTCCAGCGCATAACGTCCATAAATTTGCGTCTTGTCGCTGAGGTTCCAATCCATTCGTCCCACCAGACTGTAAACGTCTTGCGGATTGCCCGCCCCGGAATCACTCGGCACGTCATAGGCCACACGGGTAAACAGCGGCGTCGTCAATCCCACGCGGGCGGCGCACACCGAGCCTGACAGACAAGGATCGGCTCCACTAGTAATCAGATTCTGCCGCGTAATGGTTGAAAGCGTAGTCAGCCCCGATTTGAGCTTGCCATACGTACTCATAAAAGTGCGGGTCGGCGCATCGGCCAGCGCGATGAATTGTGCTGTCGGTACGACCACGAATTGCGTAGCGTTGCTGCGCACGCGCGTCCATTCGGTGCTTTGAAAGAAAAATAGCTTGTCTTTAACAACCGGGCCACCGATGGAATAACCAAATTGATTCCGCGTAAAAACGGATTTCGGCGATTCGTTGGCGTTGTTCTGGAAGCTATTGGAAGACAGCTTTGAATAGCGGCCAAAATGATAGGCCGTACCGAAGAACTGATTCGCGCCTGACTTGGTCGCTACGTTGACGATGCCGCCGGTCGCGCGTCCGAATTCAGCGGTAAAATTGTTGGTGAGAATGCTGTATTCCTGCACGGAATCGAGCGGTACGTTGATGCCGACTGAGGTGTCGAATTCGTCGTTGTTGGCCGCGCCATCCAACAGAATGTTGGTGCTGGCGGCGCGTTGTCCGTTGATCGAAACCCCTGTGCCGCGCGCGGCAGAAGGGCCGCCGTCAGACACATTGCCAGCGGTGAGTACGAAATCGTAAGGGTTGCGCGTGACGCTGGGCAGTTCGGTGATTTTGCGCACGTCAATGACTTCGGCAATGGTTTGCGTTTCGGTGTTGACTGCTACGCCCGCGCCCGCCACGACATCCACTACGTTTTGCGTTGCACCCACCGCCATTTGAATATCGAGCGTGACCCTGGCTCCGACGGTCACCTGGGCTTGGCGCGTAAGACTGGCAAAGCCACCGGCCTCGACCGTCACGTCATAAACCGAAGGCGCAAGGTTCGCCATCAGATAATTCCCTTGCCCGTCGCTGGTGGTCGTGCGGCTCCCGCCGGTTTTGCTGTTCGTGATTTTGATTTTGGCATTGGGGATGACTGCGCCGGCTTGATCGGTAATGATGCCGACCAATTGCCCCGTCTCGGTTTGCGCCTGTGCGGTTAGGCTGGTCAAAACGCATACTCCGACTAGAAGAAAGAACGCGACGGCCAATGTGGCTCTGTTTTTCATGGTTTTGCCTCCATTAAATGCGCCTGTCCGATCAAGGGCGAAAGCGCGTTGAACAAATCATGGGGTCAAGTTTTAACGTATGGAACTTAGACAGCTTGTCTGCTTTGGGTCTGGATGCAACAAGCATTCCAATCTACGGCTGGCACTATAAGACTAAACAAAAACAAAGAAAAGTTTAGCAAAGCCTGTCAATGCCGGGCGGGCACTATTCAGAATCAATTAGATAGATTCAGTTTTATGGAAAATTGTCGCAACGAAACCAGGAAAATAGACAGATCAGTTTCATCCACACAGCGTGGCGGCTTCAGCGAACAGCCCAGCCAAACGGTGCAGCCCGCGCCTTGTCATAAGCAATGTTATATGCAACCGAGATAAATTTTTGCGGGAAAATGACATACCGGTCTTGCGCCGAACCCGTCCTATCGCTGAAACTGCGGTATCAGCATTACCAATCGGTTGTCCTTTATGGAGTCACAATGAACGCAAACACACTGTATCAACAGCTTGACACTTACATTAAAAGCTCACGTCCCGAGTTTGAAGAGAAGCTCGCCCAACTCGTAGAAATCCCCAGCGTCAGCAGCGAACCCGAACGCCGTCCCGACATTGTGAAATGCGGCGAGACGGCCATGCAATACCTGCGCGCGATGGGCGCGCAAGCGGAATGCGCCCGCACGCCGGGCAATCCGGTGGTATTCGGTTCGATCATGACGGGGCGCAGCTATCCCACCGTAGCGATCTATAACCACCTGGACGTGCAGCCCGCCGACCCGTCGGAATGGAACAAAGCGCCGTTCACCTTTCACAAATCCGGCGACCGTTATGAAGGACGGGGTACGACGGATGATAAAGGCCCCGCGCTGACGGCGATGCTGGCGGTGCGTTATGCGATTCAGCAAGGCATTCCGCTCAATTACAAATTCATCTGGGAACTCGAAGAAGAAATCGGCAGCCCGAATTTTGAGTACTTCGTCAAACGCAACAAAGCTCATTTGAGAACCGATTCGGTGCTGGTGTCGGATACGATATGGATTTCGCGCAAACAGCCCGCCGTACCTTACGGCTTGCGCGGCTTGCAGGCGTTCCTGTTCAAGCTCGAAACCCACGGCAAAGACGTACATTCGGGTTTGGTAGGCGGCGCGGCGCGCAATCCGATTGGCGAACTCGCGCAGGTCATCAGTGCTTGTTACGACGCGAAAACCGGCAAGGTAAAAATCCCTGGCTTCTATGACGACGTACGCCAGCCGAGCAAAGCCGAAGTGCAGAGCTTCGTTGATTCGGGTTTTACGACGAAGGGCTATCAGAAAGCGCACGAACTCAAAACGCTGCGCGCGAATATGCAATCAGAAGCGGACGTATTGAAAGCCGTAATGGCGATGCCTACGTTTGAGGTACACGGCATTTCGGGCGGATACAACGGGCCGGGCGTCAAGACCATCGTGCCTTATCGCGCCGAAGCCAAAATCAGTTGCCGTCTGGTCAACAGTCAACGCCCCGATAAAATCGCCAAGCTGGTGAAAGACTTTGTCGCTACGATCAATCCCGACGTGAAAGTCGAAGCCATTCAAAAGCTCGAACCTTTCCTGGGCACTTCCGAAGGACGCTATGCCGACGCGGCGCGCGAAGCCATGAAGTTCGCGTTCAAAGCCAATCCTGCGTTCACACGCGAAGGCGGTTCGATTGGTGCCATTGTCACGATGGAAAAACATCTGCGCGCGCCGTTCACGTTCTTAGGCTTGAGCCTGCCGGAACACGGCTATCACGCGAAGAATGAAAATTACGATTGGGGACAAACCGCCGGCGGCATCAAGATGTTCGTCAAGTACTTTGAAGCTATCAGTCGTAGTTGAACAGTTGATGTAAACCAATTGTAAAAAGGCCGCGCCTTCAGATCGTGAAGGTGCGGCCTTTCGTTTATACTCCGACACTGTGCGGG
>JABFSD010000925.1 GCA_013140935.1 Acidobacteriota bacterium | reverse complement strand
ATATTGCGCATAAGTGATGCCTTGCTTGACGTTGATGTCAGGCGGATAAGTCGTCGCGTTTAACCCGCCGTTGTAATCGCCAAACCGCGAGTTTAATCCTTGTCTCACCGTGCCGGTGTTGTTGCCCGGCTCAGTGCCGACCAGGTCACCCGGATGAATGCAAAATTTGATGCCGCCCGCGATGTTGACCCGTAAATCAGCGCCACCCTGATCGGTTGAACCGTTGGGATAAATCGGAGCCAGCGCCTGAAAATTACCGCCTGCCACAAAGCCCGTAGCGTTCCCGTTGGCTCCCGCCTTAATGATATAGGTGCAGCCCGGCGTGAATTTATAAGCATTGCCGCAAGAAGTTTTGACGTTCAACGGCATGAAATTGTGCGGGGATTGCAGCGCACTCAATGGCACCCAGTCACAAACCGTATTGATCGTGCTGGTGTCGTTCAACACGGGCGGCGTTCCCTGGGGGGCCGTGGGCGAAGCAGGCAGCAACCCGCTCTGTGCCATTGATCCGACGGCTTCGCGCGTGACGCCTAGAAACTTTTTGCCGATCGCGACATTGGTGAACACGCCTCTGACGAAATGGGTCGGAATCTTTACTTTGATAAAGCGAATCGCGGCGGCGCGTAATTTGGCATCGGCTTCGTTATATCCCACGGTGGCGGCGTCAAAATCTCCCAGGTTTACCGCATACCGAATGTCCGAACGGCTCAGCGTAATCGCCGAGTCGAAATCGTAAGTATTGCCTTTGACATTTCCGATGGTGGTGGTGATCGCCATGGCGCGATCACCTGCGGCGGTAATGCCGCCAATCGTACCGTCCAGGGCGGTCGCGCCTGCATGAGCGGCGGCGTCAGCGGCGTTTTGTAACTCTACGCCTGCCGTTATCTGATGGCTGATATCCACGGCCAGCGACCCCACGGCCAGAAAGCTGAACAAGCCCAACACGAAAACTGCGGTGGCTACGCCGTGTTCGCCTTGCTTAAACGCCAACGTCTGATTGAACAAATTACGAAACGAAGAGAATGTTTTGCCTGATTTCATTGCCTGATCTCCTAACAGCGATAGCTTGCTGTTGATGTAATGACACACGACTAATCACCCAACGGCTTGAGATTGGTGGTGCCGCACGGTGAAGAGAGAAATCCCTTCACCGCGAGGCTAACAAGCAATGGTATGACGGCACGCGCGCTATCAAGGGCGCGTAGCCTAAACAAATTGGTTTTGCGTTTTTCGTAGGAAAGACTGAAGCCAGGTAGTGTTGTTCTCTTGCGCGGCTAGCCAGAGAACCCTAAGCATTTTTCACATTTGCAAGAACTTGCACTACCGAGTGGAAACACCCTAAAGGTATTACACTAAACGCCTAGTCGTGTAGTGCCAGAGCGAGGATCATCTGGCCTGTTTGTACTATACGTGAGCTACGCCGTCGTTTTATCAATTCTGTAGGAAGAGACCTGAGCTTGTATGGACGCAAGGCCCTAAGTATGATGCGGGCGCTCTCAACGAAAAGCCTCGCGGGCTTTTCTATAACCCAATCACAAGGAACGAAATTATGAGTATGGAAGCGCTCGGAATGGTCGAGACGAAAGGTTTCGTCGGCGCAGTCGAAGCCGCTGACGCAATGGTCAAAGCGGCGAATGTCGTGTTGGTCGGCAAGGAATATATCGGCGCGGGCCTCGTGACGATCTTCGTGCGCGGCGACGTAGGTGCCGTCAAAGCCGCCACCGATGCCGGAGCCGCCGCCGCCCGGCGCGTCGGCGAACTGGTCTCGGTTCACGTCATTCCGCGTCCGCACATCGAAGTCGAACGGGTGCTGCCCAGCGGCAATAAACAATTGGCGGGTGGCTCGCAGAAAGCCTTGCCCGAAGGTGGCGCTTAATATTTGTGCTCAGTGATGATGAGAATTCAGTGAGCCCGCAGATAACGCATGCTTACCAAGCGTGTGGTGGCGTATGGTGACGTGCCGGGTGTGCGGGATCACTAATTCTCACCATATTCATTTACATGCCTACATGCCCGATCAAGACCTGCAATCCATTCAAGCGGCGCGCGATTTAGTCGAAGCCGCGCACCGCGCCCAAGCCGTCGTCGCCAACTTCGATCAAGCCCGCATTGACGCCATCAGCGAAGCGATGGCGCAAGCCGCCCAGCAAGCATCGCAACGGCTGGGCCAACTCGCGCATGACGAAACCGGTTATGGCAAGCCCGCCGACAAGAACACCAAGAACCTTTTCGCCGCTCAACAAATTCACAACTATTTCAAATCGCTCAAAACCGTCGGCGTAATTCGTGACTCAGGCTCTGTCGTCGAAATCGCTGCGCCGCGTGGCGTGGTCGCGGCGATTATTCCCTCGACCAATCCGACCTCGACGGCGATCTTCAAGATTTTGATTGCGATCAAGTCGCGCAATGCCGTCGTGCTGAGTCCGCATCCTTCAGCAACGCGCTGTGTCGTCGAAACCGCCAACGTAATGCGCGCCGCCGCCATACAAGCCGGACTACCTGCTGAAGCCCTCGGCTGCATTGAATTGACTTCGGTTGAAGGCACCGAAGCCTTGATGAAACACAAACACACGGCGGTGATATTGGCGACCGGCGGCATGGGTTTGGTGCGCGCGGCTTATTCATCGGGCAAGCCCGCGTTTGGCGTAGGCCCCGGCAACGTACCCGCTTTCATCGAACGCAGCGCCGACGCGCCCAAAGCCGTCGCTGATATTTTGGCAGGCACTTGTTTTGATAACGGTACGATTTGCGCATCGGAACAAGCCGTCGTCGTAGACGCGCCGCTCGATAAAGAAGTGCGCGCGCAATTCGTCGCGCAAGGCGCATACTTTTTGAACGCCGCCGAAGCCGAAGCCCTCGGCAGACTCGTCGTCACACCGAGTCGCAGCTTGAATCCTAAAATTGTAGGCAAGCCCGCGACTGTGATTGCCGAATGGGCAGGCATTACCGTACCGCCGCACACGCGCTGCCTCATTGCCGAGGTCGCTGGCGTAGGCCGTGACTTTCCGCTTTCGGTCGAAAAGCTCTCGCCGATATTGGCTTATTACCGCGCCGACGGCGTTGAAGCGGGCAGCCGGTTGTGCGATGAGATTTTGCATTTCGGCGGCATGGGACACACGGCTTCGGTGCATACGCGCGAGCGCAATGCGGCGTTGCGTTACGGATTGTTGATGCCCGCCGCCCGCGTTGTGGTGAATTCGCCTTCTACGCATGGAGCGATTGGATTCTCGACCGACCTCGTACCGTCGATGACGTTGGGCTGCGGTTCATGGGGCGGAAACGTTACGTCAGACAATATCTCGCCGCTGCACTTGATGGACGTGAAGCGCGTCGCGTTTGAAACGAAACCCGTCACGCAAGCCGCCAGCGCACCGATGGCTACAACGTCTGCTGCGCCTTCTGTTAATCGTGCGACGATTGCTGCATTGGTCGAACAAGTATTCGCTACGAAAACGGCACCGGTGGCTATGCCTCAACCGCCCGAACCTCCAAAACCTGAGCCGCCCAAAGTCGAAAAGCCCAAGCCGCAACCCGTCGCCTTCGTGTGCGAAGAAGACGTGCGACAGGCTGTCGCACAGCAACAGAAAATTCCGGTCAACGCCAAAACCATCATCACGCCCGCCGCCCGCGACTTGGGCGAAGAGCGCGAAATCTTTATCAAAGTCGTTTGAGGTGAATTTATGGCTAAAGCAACGAGTGCAGTTCCCGCAGGCTTTCATACGCTTACGCCCTATCTGATAGTCAGCGACGGCAACGCTGCGGTTGCGTTTTATCAGAAGGCGTTCGGCGCGACGGTTCACAACCTTGACGGTACGCCCGAAAAGTTTCTCAACGCCGAACTGCAAATCGGTACGTCGAAGTTGATGATCGGTGAACATCAACTTCGACGTACCGATTTGCAGTTCGGCGT
>JABFSD010001091.1 GCA_013140935.1 Acidobacteriota bacterium | reverse complement strand
ATCTGCACCAAACCCGCCACCGCGCCGCGTGTCGAACTCCCTTTGGCCGCGCCGTAGCCAAACCGCTGAATAAACCGTGCGATGTATTCAGAATCGAAACTTTGCGACGACATCACGATGATGCCGCGCCGGCGCCAGAAATACGTAGCAAGGGGAATGCGGTTGTGCCAGAACGAATAAACCAGCGGTTCTTCGTTGTTGTGATGTTCCATTCCGTGGACTTCAAACCTGAGCGTCGCCCCGACGGTGCGAATCAACCAATACAAGACGAAGCCTGCGACGCGAATGATGACGCGCTGTTTGAACGTGTATTGATCGAGCGGCGCGAACTCATACAGCTTGGCGTAAGCGTCCGTCGCCGGATTGTCTTTTACAGATGCGGTCTTCATGCTTTGGGTGTGGCACAAGATGCCATCTTGTGTCACAAAGATAAATATCATGCTCATCATCGCCCATCGCGGCGCGTCTGCCGACGAACCGGAAAATACGCTGCTCGCGTTTCAACGCGCCATTGAACAGGGCGCGCAGATGATCGAACTCGATCTCGACCAATCCGCCGACGGACACGTCATCGTGATGCACGACGCTACTTTGGAGCGCACGACGAATCTGCGCGGGCGCGTGGCTGAAATGCCTTTGGCAGAGATCCGCCAGGCCGACGCGGGAAAGGGTGAGCGCGTGCCTACGCTGGATGAAGTGCTTGATCTGACGTTGGGCAAGGTGCGGCTTTATCTCGAAATTAAAGAGGCGCGCGCGGCGGCGAATACGTTGAGGGCGATTCGCGCGCGGGGTTGTGAGAATGAAGTGATGTTGGCTTCGTTCGATTTGGAGTTGATGCGCCGGTTGGGTGAAGAAGTGAAGGACATTGAGTTGGGTTTGATTTTGGGTACGCCGTCGTTCGACCCGCGCGTGCGTTGGCGCGAAGCCTTTCCGTGGCGAGCGTTCGCGGGATGGAATTATCAGGTGCTTTGTATGCAAGTCGAGCTTTGCTTTCGCTATCTGGCGAGAGGCAAAGACCGGGCAGGGAAGCGGCTTTATGTTTGGACGGCGGATAGCGAGCGGCAGTATGCGCGCATGAATGAGTTGGGCGCGGACGGCATTGTGACGAATCGGCCTGCGAAATTGCGAGAGTGGCTGAAAGTGGAACGGAGAGTATGAACTCTCCATTCCGCCGTAATGTTTATTGCAACGACTGCGCCAGCGAACCGCTGTTGGAAAGTCGTTCGACGGCTTGTCGCAGCGGGTTCATCAATTGCGCGACTATGTTCACGAGTTCTTCAGGATTGACGGGTTTGGCAAGGTGCGCGTTGAAGCCCGCTTGCAGGGCGCGCGTGCGATCCTGTTCGCTGACGTAAGCCGTTAGCGCGATGGCGGGAGTGTTGCCGCCTTGTTCGGGCGCGAGCGAGCGAATCGTACGCATCATCTCGCAACCGTCTTCACCGGGCATGCCGATGTCAGAGACGATCACGTGCGGACGCCACGTGGTCAGCAATTGACGGGCTTCGGCGGCGGTGGAGGCGAGATGGACTTCGGCTTGATATTGCGCGAGTACGGTGCGGAACAAATCACGCGCGCCAGATTGATCGTCTACGGCGAGGATGCGTACGCCCGCCAGCAAAGGCGGACGTTGTTGCAAGGGCTTTTGCAGCTTCTCTGCCAGACCTGCCATTTTCGGCGCAGCGGCGGGGGGCGCGGGAGCCAGCGGCAAGGTTACGACAAACTCCGTACCCTGATTGATGCCGGCGCTGTGCGCCACGATAGCGCCGTTGTGCAATTCGACGATGTGTTTGGCGATGGCGAGACCCAGGCCCAATCCGCCATGGCGGCGTTGCGTAGAGCCGTCTTGCTGGCGGAAGCGTTCAAACAGGTGCGGCATGAATTCGGGCGTGATGCCGATGCCGTTGTCGCGTACGAGAATGAGCGCCTCTGACTGATTGCGGGCCAGGGCGACTTCGATGACGCCGCCAGTAGGCGTGAATTTGACGGCGTTGGAAAGCAGGTTCCACACGACTTGTTGCAACCGACTGGCATCGCCGACGAAAGGGCCGACCCAGGGCTGGAATGAAATGTTAAGTTGAATGTCTTTCTCTTCGATTTGCGGGCGCACCGTATCGAGCGCAGCGGCGACGACGTTCATCAGTTCGACGGGGCGTTCGTCAATGGTGAGCTTGTCGCTGATAACGCGCGAAGCGTCGAGCAAATCGTCCACGAGTTTCATCTGAGTGTGCGCGTCGCGTTCAATCGTGGCGAGGGCGCGTTCCAGTTCTTCGCCGTTCAACGTGCCGGAGCGGATGAGTTCGATCCAGCCGACGATGCCGGTGAGCGGCGTACGCAACTCGTGCGAGAGCGTCGAGAGGAAATCGTCTTTGTGCTGGATGTTTTCTTCAGCGGAACGGCGCAGTTGTTGTTCGTGTTCGAGTACGGCGAGGCGCTCTTCTTCCATCTGTTTGCGCAGCGTGATGTCGTGATGGATGTGCGCGATGAACTCGACCAGGCCTTGCGCGTTCTTTTGCGCGAAGGTGACTTGGGCGACGGGCATCTCGCTGCCGTCGGCACGGCGCAGCGCGGTTTCGCCCGTCCACACGCCGTTTTGCAAAGCGGCGGGCAGGATGACGCTTTCCATCTGCGCATAAGCGTTGGGCGAATAGAGATCGGCCACCAATAGGTCGGCGACCTCTTCGCCTTGCGTGCGTTCGACGAGGCGGCGGCCTGCTTCATTGAGAAAGATCAGATGGCCTTGCGCATCGGTGATGCTCACGCAATCGGGCGTCGCTTGTAAGACCGCTGCCAGACGGGCTTGCGAGGCCTGGGCGGCCTGACGCTCTTCGGTTTCATACGCCATGGCTACGAAATCCGCGACCGATGCCGCGAACGTTTCTTCTTCGGGCGTCCATTCGCGCGGCACGCCGATGTGTTCGTGGCAAACCACGCCGATTTGCCGGCCCAGCGCGCGAATCGGCGCGTCGAGCATGGAACTGACGTTATTGGGTTTCAGATAGCATTCGCTGAATTCCGCCGTGCGTTCGTCGGTGTGAGCGTCGTGCGCGGCGATGGTGCGATCTTCGGTGAGCGCCGCGAAATAACGGGGGAAGTCTGCGGCAGCCAATTGCATCCCGCGCGTGTGGCGTTCGTCTACGGCCTCGAATAAATCCTGACAGATGATTTCGGTGCGCGTTTCGTTGAACAGCCAGATGCTGACGCGCGCCGTGTCGAGGGCTTGCGCGGCGACGGCGGTAATTTCGGCCAGCGCCGAAACGAGGCCATCCTGTTTCAAGGTCTTGCTGCGCGAGAGTTCGCCGAGCGCGCGATTGTGGCGGCGCAGATGTTCGTTGAAGGTCATAATCAACGACGGCGTAGTTGCAACAGCGATTTGGTCGGGCTGGTAATCAGACAAACTGGGCGTTTGAGGCGCGCTTTCTTCTTCAGGTACAGTTGTGGCTATCGGCGCAAGGCTGGGGTAGGCGGCTACCGGACGCAAACTGGAAACGACATATTGTCCGTTATCGGTTTGCCGCCGCGTCAATTCGACGGCGAATTCGTTGCCATCGCGATGCCAGCCATATACTTCTACGATTTCACTCACGCCGTTCAGTTGCGCTTCAGTAATGCCGAACGGGAAGCGGGGCTGTTCTGTGTCGCGTGATCTTTTTGCCAGCAATGCCAGCGCCTTTTCACCGAGCATTTCCGTGCGGTCATAACCGAACAACCGTTCCGCCAACGTATTGAGTTGCACGATGCGTCCGCGATGATCTGTGACCATCATGGGTTCGGGCGCGTATTCCAAAACCTGCCAGAATTGTGCGGCAGCTTCGGCAGGTTCCGTTACACCCGATGACACAGGCGTTTCATCGGTAGCCGCTGCGGTTGCGGGTATTTCAACCAGTTCAGCGGATGCGAGCGTGAGCGTCATTGA
>JABFSD010000073.1 GCA_013140935.1 Acidobacteriota bacterium | reverse complement strand
ATTGGTGGCCCCGGCGGCAAATAGCATCGCGGCGACGAGGGAAGTCTTCCCCGCGTCGCCGTGACCTACAATGCCCAAGTTTCTGATCTCCTGTGTCGCATAAGTTTTCATGACTTGGCTCCTTGTTGGGATAGTGAGTTGATGGAAAGGCCGCGCCTCACGCGAAGTGCAGTTCACACGCGGCGCGCCGGTAAATCGGTAGCGCAGGTTGGTAACCTGCGCTACCCGCGTTGCCGAATAGCAGAACTAGAAAAGCGGTTTTTTCAGCACCTTTTTGCGGTGCGCCGAATAAAGAAAGGCGGTGTAAGGAAACACTACGGCGCGAGGCTGTCGCGCCTTGAGATAGTGCGTGGGAATTCAAGACGAACTTCACGGGCATTCGCCATACCTCCCTGAAAAAAGAATCGTTAAAATGATGAAAAGAAGTTTTCGTGGAAACTGCGTTGGGTGAAAAAGCGGGCGGATACTAGCACAGGGTTTCAGGGCTGGAAAGATGTCGAACGTAGCGCAGACTTCAGTCTGTGAACGTAGCGTGGACTTTAGTCCGCGCGGTCTCTCAAAGCGTAGCTAACAGTTGCGCGGATAAAGTCCACGCTACGTTCACAGACTGAAGTCTGCGCTACGGGGCGCTAACGTGGCCGCCAGCACCGTCGCAATCCCGAACAAAATTCCGCCCAACACGCCCAGCCAGTTGGGATGAAACGCGATGAGCCAGCCGCCGAGAATCGGCGCGATGATGCGTCCGAAACTTTCGAGCGAAGTCGTTGCGCCCAGCACGCCGCCGCGTCGTTGCGGCGGCGCGGCTTGCGTAATCAAACTCGTCAGCGCCGGACGCGCCAGCGTATGTCCGAACGAAAACGGCAAGGCGACGATGATGAGCTTCCACCACACGTCTACCAACGCGAGATAAGAAAGGCCGATGCAACTGCACGCAAGGCCGAGTACTAACGCTTTGTGATCGCCGAGCTTGGGCTCGACGGGGCCGACGGCGCTTTGCCAGATGATGCCGAGCAAGCCTACGAATCCTAAAAAATATCCGGTGTGTTCGGCGGTGAATTGCAATCGCTCTTTAGCGAACAGCGCAAACATCGTCACGTAAAGCGCGAACGGTAACGCGTTGAAAAAGAATACCCACAGCAAGCGCCGCACGCCCGGCATCGTCAAATAATCGAAAGCCCGCGTATAAGCCCGCCAGCCGCGCGCTTTCTCTTCGTCAATTTGCCGTTCGGGTTCGGGTAAGCGAAACCACGTGACCGCGATGCATAGCAACGAAAGCAACGCGGCGGCAAAGGCGGGAACTTCGTATCCGAACCGCGACAGCAAGCCGCCGAACGTCGGCCCGAGTAAAAAGCCGAGTCCGAACGAGATGCCGATGACCATACCGAAATTGCGCGTGCGTTCGGCGGGCGGCGATACGTCGGCGACGTAAGCCTGCGCGACGGTGAGGTTGCCACCCGATAGGCCGTCAATGATGCGCGCTACGAAAAGCCAGAGCAGGGGATTGGGCAAACGCGGCGCCAGCGCCATCACGATGAATCCGAGAAAGGTTCCCAATTGGCTGACCAGCAAAACGGGACGCCGTCCCGCGCGGTCGCTCCAACTGCCCAGCAAAGGCGCGGCGAGAAACTGGCAAATTGAAAAAATCGCCACCAGCCAGCCGATGGTTTGCGGCGAGGCCCGGTATTCGCTCGCGTAATAAGGCAGCAGCGGCAGAATGATGCTGAAGCCCAGAATGTCTATGAAGACGGTGATGAAAATCGGGAACAGTCGTTTGTCTTTGAACATGGTTCGTGATTGGTGTGAATTTCGTTGCGCGGATTGTCGCCAATGCGCTTTACGTTGACAATGCGACGGTCATGGTAAATGACAAAAGGAGGTAAACGAATGCAAGGCTCACGTTGGGCGCTGTGCCATTTAATTGTGATGAGTGTGTTGTCATGGGCTTGCGCTACGCCGGTCTATCAAGCGGTTAGCGAAGCGCCGAGAGCGTCGCGTAAGCCCGTGCCACTTACGCCGCGCCAACAAGTCGTAGCCAACGCGCACGAACAAACCAAACTCACGACGGCTTATGATCCGGCTTACGTCAAACTGGATTACCCCAACGGCGACGTGCCGAGGGATCGCGGCGTCTGCGCCGACGTGGTGGTGCGTGCCTTGCGCGCGGCCCAAGTGGATTTGCAGAAAGAAGTCCACGAAGACATGGCGCGCGCTTTCGCCAGGTATCCGCAAAAGTGGGGCGCGAAAGGTACGGACGCGAACATTGACCATCGCCGCGTACCCAATCTGATGACGTGGTTCACGCGGCAGAAAAAGCATTTGCCCGTGACCACGCAAGCGGCTGATTACCAACCCGGCGACGTCGTCGCGTGGGAACTCAACGCCGCCAGCGGACAGTTGCACATCGGCGTCGTCAGCGACGTGCGAGTCCCGGGCGCGGCGCATTACGCCATCATTCACAACATCAGCGCAGGCGCGCGGCTCGAAGACGTGCTGTTCGCCTGGAAGATCATCGGACACTATCGTTACTTTCCCTCTGACACTGAAGATGAACCCAAAAACGAAACCCAACCCCAAACCCACATACGCACCCGGCCTGACCGTCAAGAAATCAAAGATAGACGGTAAGGGCTGTTTCACGACGCAGCCCTTTAAGAAAGGCCGCAAGATTGCCGAATACGTCGGTGAACGCATCTCGCGCCGCGAGATCAAACGGCGGCTCGAAAACTTACAACGCATACAGATTTGCGCGATTGATTCTTACTGGGCGATTGACGGCGCGGTGGGCGGCAACGGTACGCAATATGTGAATCATTCCTGCGCGCCGAATTGCTTCGTCAAAATCGTGAAAGGGCACGTGCTGTTTTACGCCTTGCGCGATCTGGCAGCGGGCGAAGAGTTGCTGCTCGATTATGAATATTCGTGGCACGGCGATGAATATCCATGCCAATGCGGCGCGGCGATGTGTCGCGGCAAGCTGAATAAATAACGGATGAAACGTTGCGCGGATGCCTTGCCGACGGGTTATCTTTAGCTCAGTTTCGTTTTCAGAATTTCATTGACCGCCTGAGGATTGGCTTTGCCGCCGCTGGCTTTCATTACCTGACCAACGAAGAAACCCATCAGTTGTACCTTGCCCGCGCGGAAAGATTCAGCTTCTTTCGGATTAGCGGCGATGACGGCTTCGACGACTTTTTCAATCGCCGAAGTATCGGTGATTTGCACCAGCCCCTTTTCTTTCACGATCACGGCGGGCGCTTTCCCTGAAGCGAACATCTCGGCGAATACCTCTTTAGCGATCTTGCCCGAAATCGTTTGATCGTCAATCAGGCGGATCAACGCGCCGAGGTCGGCGGCTTTGATCTTACATGCCTCAATGTCGGCATCGGCGTTTTTCAATTCGCGCAAGAGGTCAGACAGCACCCAATTGGCCGCAGCGCGTTGGTTTTCCGACTCACGCGCTACGGTTTCAAAGTAATCGGCCAGCGCCGGTTCTTGGGTGAGCGTGAACGATTCATCGGCGTTCAATTCATATTCGCGCATAAACCGTTGGCGGCGCGTTTCGGGCAATTCGCCTAATGAGGCTTTGAGGACGGCGATCCATTCGTCGGTGACTTCGAGGGGCGGCAGGTCGGGTTCGGGAAAGTAGCGGTAATCGTGGGCGTCTTCTTTAGAACGCATCGTCACGGTTTTGTTTTCCTTCTCGTTCCAGAGGCGCGTCTCTTGCGTAATCTGGCCGCCAGTTTCCAGCACGGTAATTTGCCGTGCGATCTCATAATCAATGGCTTTTTGCAGAAAGCGTGCGGAGTTGATGTTTTTGAGTTCGGTGCGCGTACCGAAAGGTTCACCGGGATGCCGCACCGAGACGTTGGCATCGCAGCGCAAATTTCCTTCTTCCATATTGCCATCGCATACGC
>JABFSD010000342.1 GCA_013140935.1 Acidobacteriota bacterium | reverse complement strand
GCATTGCTTGTTCGGGATGCCGTTTTCGGTTTACACGGGCGTGGGCGGGCAAGCCGGACAGGAAATGCACATCGCCATGATCCTGAATCAAAATGGTCAGGCGATCACGCTGGCGAAAGATTTTTGTCCATCAGTCGGCTTCCGCGAAATCGGCAAAGTCAAAGCCGCTGTCGAAGCGTTGAAGGCGAAAAAGACTGTGACGTTTGCGATGACCTTTCCCGGCGGTACGCATGATCTGTGGTTGCGTTATTGGCTGGCCGCCGCAGGCGTAGATCAAAAGTCCGTCAAGATCATCACCATTCCGCCGCCGCAAATGGTGGCGAACATGAAAGTCGGCAACATGGACGGCTATTCGGTCGGCGAACCTTGGAACGGCGTCGGCGTTCAGCAAGCCATCGGCACGACGCACATCGCTTCGCAAGACATCTGGAAGCATCACCCTGAAAAAGCCTTGGTCGCCAACAAGGCGTTCAGCGAAACGCGCCGCGACGAATTGAAAGCCGTGATGAAAGCCGTGTTGGAAGCCTCAATCTGGCTGGACGATTTGAAAAATCGCAAAGAGGCCGCGTCCGTCATCGGCAAGCCGTCTTATGTCAACGCGCCGCCCGAAGTCATCGAAGCGCGTTTGCGCGGCGAATACGATTTAGGCTGCGACCGCAAACACACTTACACAGACGATTACATGCTGTTCCATCGCGGCGGCCAGACGAACTTTCCGCGCAAGGCGCACGGCATCTGGTTTATGGCGCAATACGTGCGGTTCGGTTATTTGCCGCAAGCGCCCGCGTTCAAAGCCGTCGCCGACAAGCTGGTCTTGCAAGACCTTTACACCGAAGTCGCCAAAAGCATGAACATCGCCATCCCTGACGACGACATGAAACCGTTCACCGTTGATCTGGATAAAGCCGTGTTCGACCCGAACAAACCGGAACCCGCAGCATTGGCGGCGAAAGCATAAGGAAACAGCCACGGGGGCCACGGGGAACACAGGGACAAGCAAACGCTGACAGTTTTTTCTTTCCCCCTTATCCCCGTGTTCCCCGTGGCAAAACTTGATTTAGGAATTACCGAAATGAAAGACGAAGCAGTAATCACGACGAGTTGGCCGAAAGCGCAATTACAACGATTCAACGTTGCCGCACTCAAACAATCAGCGCTCAACACCTTGAACTCATTGGCGTGGATGTTTGCCGGATTCGGCATCTTGCTCGCGTTTTGGGGCTTGGTCAGTGCGTTCTCGCAAGGCGCGCTGCCGGGGCCGCTGGCGACGCTGAAAGTGCTGTGGCAACTGGTGAGCAATCCGTTTCATGACAATGGGCCGAACGACAAAGGCATCGGCATTCAGATGGCGAGTTCCATCCTGCGCGTATTCGCGGGTTTCGGTCTCGGCACGCTCGTAGCCATTCCGCTCGGCGTACTCATCGGCGCGAGCGAGACGTGCAAGAAACTGTTTTATCCGCTGGTGCAATTGCTCAAACCGGTTTCGCCGCTGGCGTGGTTCCCCATCGGCCTGGCGGTTTTCAAACACGCGGGCGAAGCGACGATCTTCGTGATCTTCATCACGTCGCTGTGGCCTACGTTAATCAACACTTCGTTTGGCGTAGCCTCCGTCCCCGACGATCACCGCAACGTGGCGCGCGCCTTCGGATTCTCGAAATTCAAATACCTGACGAAGATTCTGATTCCGTTTTCGCTGCCGCACATTTTGACGGGGCTGCGCCTCAGCATCGGCGTCGCGTGGCTGGTCATCGTCGCGGGCGAAATGCTCTCAGGCGGCATCGGCATTGGCTTTTTCGTTTGGGATAGCTGGAACGCGCTGAGTCTCGAACGAGTCATGTCGGCCATCATCTTGATCGGCGTCGTAGGTCTCTTGCTGGATCGCGGCTTCGATCTCGTGGCGAAGAAATTCTCTTACGCTTAATGAACTCATTGACCATTGCCCATTACACATTACCCATTGTTATGCAGAGGAAAAGACTCTCTTCTGCCTAACAATGTTCAAGGCGCAATTGACAATGGGCAATCGGCGAACTTTGTTGCGTCGGCATCGCGTCGCTTAACTCAAATAAATGAAGCCTGTGCAAATAAAAGTCTTTTGTTTTCAAGTTAGGTTGACCGCTGATGACGCGGATGCGGCGGATCAACGCGGATCAATTGCAAAAAAAGAATCCGCGAAAATCCGCTGCATCCGCGTCATCAGCGGTCAAACAGGCTTCACCTGCTAAGCGATTCTTTTATGCACAGGCTTCAAATAAATTTATGAAACCTAAACCTCCTTCACCGGTTCACACCACTGAATACTTATCAGTTCGTGATCTGACGATCAGTTTCGACACGCCGCGCGGCAAGTTCACAGCGGTGCGCAACATCAACCTCAACGTAGCGCGCGGCGAAACCGTCGCCATCATCGGGCATTCGGGTTGCGGCAAGTCTACGTTGCTGGGCGCGATTGGCGGGCTGGTGCGTCCGACCAGCGGCGAGATCGTGCTGGGCGGCGTAACCATTGACGCCCCCGGCCCTGATCGCGGCATCGTCTTTCAAAACTATTCGTTGCTGCCGTGGTTTAGCGTCTATCAAAACATTTATGAGGCGGTTGATTCCGTACTCAAAGAAAAGAGCAAGGCCGAAAAAATCGAACAGGTCGAGACCTTTCTCAAAAAAGTGAACCTCTGGGATCACCGCGATAAAAAGCCTGCGCAAATTTCGGGCGGCATGAAACAGCGCGTCGCCATCGCGCGCGCCTTCGCCATTCATCCTGCAGTCTTATTGCTCGACGAACCGTTCGGCGCGCTCGATGCGTTGACCAAGGCTTCGTTGCACGAAGAACTGGCGACGCTGCTCACGCTCGACAATCAAACCGACACTGTCGTGATGGTGACGCACGACATTGAGGAAGCCATCTTCCTCTCTGACCGCGTCGTCGTGATGACCAACGGTCCCGAAGCGACCATCGGCGAAATCGTAGACGTTCGTATTCCACGTCCGCGCGACAAACGCGCGATCGTCCATCGGAAAGAATACGTCGAAGTGCATGATCGGCTGCTTTACCTGCTGATGGATGCCTTCGCACTCAAACACAAAGCAGCAGCATAACTTTCACTCCATAACTCGCTTTCTCTGGTCGTTGCTGCCCCCAAGCTGAACGACCAGCGTGAGCTTTACCCGAATGATCGAAAAAGATCACGGCATAACTTTTGAACTAATGATTTTCAGCGTATGCAATTGCGCTGAGTTGCGGAAAGTTTCGCTACGTTGCGCAAAGTTCCGCACGCCTTACAGGAGAATTTTCATGACCTGCTTTATTTTCAAATTCCGTATTTACGCTCTGACACTGCTCAGTTTTCTATTTGCTGCGCCGCTGTCTTTCGCACAACCAGCCGCACTGGCAACGGCTTCGCCCACGCCCACACCTGCGGCGACCAAAGCCCCAGCGCCGCCACCTGCGATTGCACCGATCAAAATCGGTTCGCTCACGCTGACCGGCAGCATTCGCGCGCGCGCTGAAAACTGGGATTGGTTTGAGACTGATCGAGCCGATCCGTCTTATACGTTCGGCGCAGTGCAAATTCGTCTGGGCATCGGACAAAACAAAGAGTCTTATGAATGGCTGGTCGAAGGCGAAGCGCCGATTCTGTTCGGCTTGCCGGATCGTTCGATTGCGCCTACGCCGCAAGGCCAGTTGGGATTGGGTGCGACTTATTTCGCCGCGAGCGGCACCAAAAACGCGACGCTGATTTTCAAGCAAGGCTTCGTTCGTTTTAAGAATGTGTTCGGCGATAAGGCGAGTACGTTGAAGCTCGGTCGCTTTGAGTTCAACGACGGATTGGAAGTCATGCCCAGCGATGAACAACTCGCCACGATCAAGCGCGATCATATTTCGCAGCGATTGATCGGCACGTTCGGATTCACTCACGTAGGC
>JABFSD010000608.1 GCA_013140935.1 Acidobacteriota bacterium | reverse complement strand
GCTCAATCGAACCGATCAAATGAAAACGTTCATATTCGAGAAAGTCCGCCGCCGCCGTCGGCAGCATCAATACCGGCGGGCCGTAATGTCCGTAAGCCACCAACGGCATGTCTTGCTGCAAACGCTCGCTATACCAGTTTGTAATGTCTCTGCGCATGAAGTGATGTTCCTGTGAATGAGTTAAAGGAGTTATGGTTTCGGTGTCGGCGTTGCCGCAGCACGGCTGCCGCCGGGACGCATATCAAACGTAATTACGCCGCTTAACTGAACCGGATGATCTTCAAACTTGGCGGGCGCGAACTTCCACTTGCGCGCCGCTGCGATCGCTGCGCCGTTCAAGTCAGAGCGACCTTGTACGATATGCGCAAACGTCACATCGCCTGCCGTCGAAATCAAGACTTCGACTTTCACTTTGCCCGGTGCTGAAGCCGCCGTCAGCGCGCCGCGTCGTCCTCCGCGATCGGGGTTGTCATCACCGCTGTCAGCCGAGCGCGGCACTGACGTAGGAAAAATCGCCGCGACTCGTTTTACCACCGTACCGCCTTTCAATCCGTCAACCCCATCAACGGTTGATTCCGTCACCAACGCATCATCGGCTTTCGTCGGCGGAAACTCGCCTACGCGCAACGTAGGCGCGCCAAAATCAGTCGGAATCGTTTTGGCGTCACGCCCTTTCAGCAACGCAATTGTTTCGCGTAACGCGGCTAAGGCTTTTTGCTGCGCCTCTTCGCCTTTGACCGTACCACTCTTGAGCCACGCCGCCTCGGCCAGCAAAAGGTTTTTGAGGTTGTGCGCTTCGGCGTAACGCGATGTGAGTGCGACACAGCGTTCGATCAAATGCAATCCGCTGGCGATGAGTTCGTCGGTGGTTGCGGCGGTGACGGGGCCTTTTTCAGGCAGCTTGCTCATCACGGTTTTGCCTTCTTTGAACGTAGCGTAAGCAGCGACGTTATCGTGCGCTTCACGCCAATAGGTCGTCGCCGCGCGATAAAAGCTGAACGCCTTGATCGTATCTTTCTGATTTGCCAATTCCGCGCGCCGCAAAAACCAGTTGCGCGCCTTGAGTTGATTGTCCAGGCGATAAGCCGTTTCGGCGGCAAAGAACAACGCTTCGTCACGATGAGGTTCGGCTTTGAGCGCGGCTTCGAATTTGGTCAACGCCTGCGGAAAGTTCGCTTTCTGATAAAGCGCCTTGCCTTGCGTCACCAACTCAGCGGCGCTCAACTGGGGTTTATCGTCGGGCGTTTGTGCCACAGGCGTTTGGGCTTTTGGTGTAGGCGTGGGAACGGCTTTCGCCACCGGCTTCACCGGTTTTTTCGCAGGTGTTTGCGCCCAACTTGCGCAAGGCAATAACCAACAAAAACTAACTAACAGGATGCTTCGTTTCATACTGGAATGACAGGTAGAACAAGATGACATCTGGTTCTACGGACTTGTTAGCGCAAGCTCTGACTGACTTGCGTTTGAAATTTTCGCGCGCGTGCTTTGATCGTCGCTTCGTCGAGCGTCAGCAAGCGTCGCGCGCGCATCAAGACTTTTCCGTTGACGATGGTGTCGTTCACATCCGTCGCTTTGGTCGCGTAAACCAAATGTGAAATCAGGTTGTAACGCGGCACTTGATGCACAGCGTCAAGGTTCACGACGATCACATCGGCGCGTTTGCCCGCTTCGAGCGAACCGATTTCTTTTTCGAGATGCAAAGCGCGCGCGCCGCCCAGCGTCGCCATCATCAACGCCTCGCGCGCCGTGACCACTGTGGGTTTCATCGTCACCAGCTTGTGCAGCTTCGACGCTGTATCCATCTCTTCCCACATGCTCAAATCATTGTTGGAAGCTGCGCCGTCCGTGCCCAACCCCAAGCGCAGGTTTTGTGCGAGCATCTGCGGCACTGGCGCGGTGCCCGAACTCAGCTTCATATTCGATTGCGGACAATGCGCTATACCTACGTCACGTTGCTTGAGCGTGAGCATATCGGCGTCGTTCACGTGAACCATGTGCGCGCCTGTCACACGCGACGACAAAAAGCCGATGCGTTCGAGATATTCGACTGGACGTGCCTGATAGCGTTCGTTGATCGTCACGGTTTCGGTCGGTGCTTCGGCAATGTGCGTCAAGATCGGCGCGTCGTGTTTTTCAGCCAACGCCGCAACCTGTTTCAAATGCTCCGTACTGACCGTATAAGCCGCGTGCGGAGCCAACGCCGGCACAATCAACGGATCGTTCTTCCACCGCCGCAAAAACTTTTCGGTATAACTTACCGCGTCTTCCCATTTTTTGTGATCGGGCGCGGGAAAATCAATTAGCGTTTCGCCCAACACGCCGCGCACGCCTGCGTGCTTGGTGACTTCGGCAATCGCGTCCTCGAAATAATACATATCGGCGTAAGTCGTCGTGCCGCCGCGAATGAGTTCGACCAACCCGAGTTCCGTACCGACAATCGTGAATTCCCGCGTCGTGTTTTTGGCCTCCGCCGGAAAGATGTATTTCGTCAGCCACTCCTGCAAATCCAAATCGTCAGCCAGTCCGCGATAAAGCGTCATCGGCAAGTGCGTATGCGCGTTGACCAGCCCCGGCATCACGGCCTTGCCCGTCGCATCAATCGTTTGCCTGGCTTGGTAATTGGCTTGGCGCAACGCTGCCGCATCGCCTACCGCCACGATGCGCGCGCCGCGAATAGCGATGAAACCGTTTTCGATGACGCGGAACTCGCCATCCATCGTGACGACCGTACCGCCCTTGATGAGCAAATCAATGGGCGTGACGCGCTGCGCGTTGGTCAAACACACTACGCTCAGGCTTAACAGCAGAACGCTTAACGCATTACGAATTGGATTACAGTTCATCGTCATAGGCGCTCAAAAACAGTTTGCCGTCATAATCCACCACGCCCATTCGTGTTAGGCGAAACCAGTTTCTGCCGAGCAGATTGCGGTTGATCGCATCATTGGCGGCAAAGTAAACCGTCAAGGCAAATGACATCTCCAGAACCGTGAGCGTGACTTCGTGTCCATAAGTGAGAAAGCTTCCTGTCAAAGTTTCTAACCAACGGGGATCGCCTTTCTCTACCTCAATATCAAGCATGATTGCGACTCTGCGCTCGAATAAGCAGACATCGGCTCCCATGTCGAGTTTCGCCATGACACGCGTTTTGAGGGAACCGCTACGCACGTAAACCGGAAGGCTGACGCCGAATTCGTTAGGCGAATAAAGATACTGATGTTGAAAGCGTAATTCGTACATTTCAGGGCCATCCGGCAAAAGGCAAAGCGTTCGGGTCTTCAGCTCTGGCAAACAGGGGGTCTGTCACGCCTTTGCTTTTTGCCTCCTCCGCGACTTTTAACAGGTCATGTCCATGAGCAATAAGTGCATCTTCTTCCAAGGCCACCCATTGCCCAGCGTAGTCGTATTGATTTTGCGCTAACCATGCCAACTCTTTGGAGCAATCTTTGGGCGTTTCCGCTAACGGTACTCGACGGCCAGGCGGTATTTGAGATGCCTTGAATTCGGGCCTAACCATTTCCGGTTTGGGCAAAAACTCGCGCAACTTTTGTTGTTCGGTTGTCGGCAACTGCCGCACTTGTTCCAACACACTTTCTAACGTCACTTCAGCCATAACGAAAACCTCCTTCACATATAGCTGCGATCAAACGGCGCAGGCAACAACTCGCTCACCAGCGCGGTTTCGAGATCGCCGTGCAAATTGGTCATCACGATTTCGCCGCTCGCGCCCATCAGGTCTGAAATCACCTGACGGCACGCGCCGCACGGACGCACGGGCGTACCCGCTGGCGTATCGGCGATCACAGCGATGCGCACGAATTCGCGTTCGCCTTCTGAAATCGCTTTGAACAGCGCCACGCGCTCGGCGCAAATGCTCAAGCCGTAACTCGAATTCTCTACGTTACAACCGACAAACACG
>JABFSD010000909.1 GCA_013140935.1 Acidobacteriota bacterium | reverse complement strand
CAGTGGACAAATTACGGAATACGCTTTGCCGGTCGTTGCACAGAAGCCCGAAAACTTGGTCGTTGGGCCGGATCGAAATTTGTGGGTGATTGGGCCAGATGGCTTGGCGCGCGTTACGCCCACTGGGGCAGTTACCGGCATTCCGTTGGCGAGTTCGTATGCAGGGCGCAATTTCATCGTGAGTGGGTCGGATGGCAACCTGTGGTTTACGCGCACCCTAACGGTGTCGCAACCCACTTCCGGCTCATCTTTTCTCGTCAAGGCGGATGTGCGCGGGCAAGTGCTGGCACAATATTCGTTGGGCTATTACACCCCTAAAGGCTTGGTGGCAGAGCCGGGAAGCACGCTGCGTGTGGCCTTCGATTGGTTTCTAAAAATCGAACATTGTGGCGCGGTGCCTTACACCATCTGGCAACGTTACAAAACGGATGGCGAGCGTGTAGGTGGAGAAGCAGGCGGAATACTCGGTTTGCACGGGTATGCGCTGGATACGCAAGGGCGGCTCTGGGTTGGTGGTATTTCGGAATACTTTAGCGGCGCTTGCGTGCTGGTCAACAATCCGCGCACTTTGCTCGGAGTTGTGAATCAGCTTGGGGTAAATGAAGAAATTGCATTCACGACGCGGCTACCGTTGAGTCTGGTTCCTGCACGATTCGCCTTCGCTTCAGATGGGCGGATCTGGTTTGTGGGAAGCGACCTGCGCAATCTGGGATATTTCGTGCCGAGTCGTCAGGGTTTTTTCTTCGCTGACTTGCCTGCCACACACTCCTTCAACGACCTGGTTTGGGGGCCGGACAATAATCTTTGGTGGGTTGATACCGCGAGAAACTCAATCTCTCGGTTTACGACTGCCGGGAGTTTTCTCGCTTTGGGAACTTCGGCGAATGCCGCGAGTTATCGTGACTTCGACGCCAATCCGGGACAAATCTCCGCACTGTTCGGTACGGATTTAGCGACCGAAACCAGAGCTGCGGCGACGAATCCGTTGCCAACTTCGTTGGCTGGCGTCACGGTTGCGATCATGGATAACGCAGGCATTGAACATACAGCGCCACTGTTTTTTGTTTCACCGGGACAGATCAACTATCAGTTGCCCCCAGCGGTGGCGGCTGGATTTGCGATAGTCAAAGTGAAGCGCGGGGAACAGGCCATTCAAGTGGCGGCGATTAATGTCAACGAAGAAGCCGCGTCCGGCCTCTTCACTTTTGATGGCAACGGGCAAGGCGTACCGGCGGGACTGATCTTGCGCGTACGCGCGAATGGCACAATCAGTTATGAACCGCTCGCCCAGCTTAATCCGACCACCAAGCGGTACGAACAGTTGCCGATTGTTTTCGGCGCACCCACTGAGCAGCTTTACCTGGTTCTTTTCGGGACCGGGATCGCGCGCCGAGGGCAAGCGGTTCCGTATGACTTTTACCTGGATAACATTGCCCATAATCACGCGAGAGATACGCGGACGTTGGCTGATTATGCCGGACCGCAGCGGCAACTGGTGGGCTTGGATCAAGTCAATGTCTTGTTGCCTCGCAGCCTTGCTGGTGCGGGTGATATGTGGTGCTACTTAGTGAACAAAACTAACATCGGCTTGAAAAGTAGTGGCGTGCTGCTCAAGTTCTGATAAAGCGTGGTTGATTTATGCACTCACTCGTCAACGAATTCGCGCAAACCATCGCTGAGAACTACGTGCGGCTTGCGCAGATTAGCAACGCCGACGCCACTGCGCCGCGCGCCGCCGGGAAGTGGTCGCCCAAAGAAATCATCGGACATCTGATTGATTCCGCCGCGAACAATCATCAGCGTTTCGTACGCGCACAGCTTTATGACGATTACGATTCGTTGGGCTACGAACAGGAACGCTGGGTGGCGGTGCAAGTTTATCAAGACGCTGCGTGGCAGGAATTGCTGATGCTGTGGAAGGTTTATAACGAACACCTCGTCCGCATCATCGCGCTGATTCCCGACGATCAACTGGCGCGCACCTTTCGTATCGCGGGCGGCGAACCGGTGACGCTGGATTATTGGGTCGAAGATTACTTGCGGCATATGCAAAAGCATTTGGAACAGATATTGGGATAACCGAAGTTTATGAAGGTTAGTTACAACTGGCTCAAAGAATTCGTAGACATCAACCTCGCTCCGCGCGAACTCGCCGAGCGGCTGACGATGGTCGGCTTGGCTGTAGACGCCGTCGAAACGCATGGCGATGATGCGGTGTTGGAAATTGATCTGACTTCCAATCGGCCTGATTGCCTGTCGCATCTCGGCGTAGCGCGTGAGGTATCCGCTATCGTCGGGCAGCCGTTGAAATTCGCAGGCGCGAGCGCGAAGCAAGGCGATGCGACGCTCAAGACCGCTGAACTGACGAGCGTCGAAATCACTGCGCCGGAATTGTGTCCGCGCTATACGGCGCGGTTGATTCGTGGCGTGAAGGTTGGGCCTTCGCCGGGGTGGTTGGTGAAACGGCTCGAAGTGATGGGGCAGCGCAGCGTGAATAACATCGCTGACATTACGAATTACGTGATGTTGGCGTTGGGGCAGCCGCTGCATGCTTTCGATTTCGACATGCTCAGGGGCAAGCGCATCATCGTGCGGCGCGCGGTGGAAGGCGAAAAGATCGTTACGCTCGATGGCGAAGAGCGTACGTTGACGAACGCGATGCTGGTGATTGCCGACGCCGAACGTCCCGTAGCGTTAGGCGGCATCAAGGGCGGCGAAGATTCGGGCATCACCGACAAGACGACGGACGTGTTGTTAGAGGCGGCGTATTTCACGCCCGCGCCGATTCGGGCTACGTCAAAGGCTTTGGGCTTGGCGACGGAGGCGTCTTATCGCTACGAACGCGGGACTGACCCCGAGATCGTAGCGGTGGCTTCTGACACGGCGGCGTGGCTGATTGCCGAACTCGCGGGCGGCACGGTGTCGGATGAATTGATTGATGTTTATCCGGGCAAAGATGCGGTGCAGGCCAAACGCAAAGCCGTCACGATGCGGCTGGCGAAATATCGCGCGTTGACCGGGCTGGATGTTGAATTGAATGAAGCCGCGCGCATTCTCACGGCGTTGGGCATGCTGCCCAAGATTGATGAGGCGAATCAGTCGTTGGCGGTCGCGGCTGCTACGTGGCGGATTGACATCAACATCGAAGAAGACCTGATCGAAGAAGTTGCGCGCATCAGCGGCTATGACAAGTTGCAAACCAGTTTGCCGGGCAGCGCGGGCGCGGGCGCGTTGTTGCCGGGCGAGAACGAACGGCGTGCGGTGCGGCGTGCGTTGACAGGCTTGGGCTTTCACGAAGCGGTGAGCTTCAGTTTTGTGAATGCGGCGAACGATGCGCTGTTCAGCGTGGTGAGCGAAGCTGATCGCGTGATGCTCGACAACCCGATTGATGTCGAGTTGGATTTGATGCGTACCAATTTGTTGGGCGGGTTGCTCGGCGCGCTGGCGCACAATTTCAATCACGGTACGCGCAATGTGCGGTTGTTCGAGTTCGGCAAATGCTTTGCGGCGGGTAGCGAACGTCCGGTTGAAACAGAAAGACTCGCGTTCGTGATGACGGGCGCGCGCAATGCTGATGATTGGCAAGCGGCGAAAACGGCGCTGGATTTTTACGACGTGAAAGGTGCGCTTGAGACGGTGCTGAATGCAGCGGGCGTGACTGTGCAGATTGCGGCCAGTGAAGACTTGCCAACATATTTGCATCCGGGACGCGCTGCGATACTATCTCGCGGCGCTGAGTCTTCAAGACATGCAGGGGGCCAGATCGGCCAACTCCACCCACGCATTGCGGCGCAATACAAATTCAAACAACCGGTCTTCGTGGCGGAACTCGATTTCGGCGCGTTGCTCAGTGGCGAACGCACGGAAGCGCGCTATCGGCCTTTGCCGAAGTTCCCGCAGGCGCAACGCGATGTGGCGCTG
>JABFSD010000182.1 GCA_013140935.1 Acidobacteriota bacterium | reverse complement strand
CTACCTGAAAAACGTAGCGACTCAGTGCTCATTACGGCACCCTTATCTGCTTTTTTGGCTCGTTCAAGTGCGCGTCAGATGAATTACCTCTGTCGCATCGCTATATAAAATCGTGACCCATTGCGCTCGATGCTCCAACACGGCGCGCTGATTGACGTAACCCTTATCGGTGATTTCGCCTGCATCTATTTGCGGCGGTTCAGACAATAGCAAAGCGCGCGTCGCATAAGTCGAACTGCCGCGCCCCTGCGCCTGCAGGCGTTGCAAACCTGCCCGCACAGCTTCACGCAAGCGCGCATTCGTGAGCCATGCGTCACCTTCAACCGGCTCATCGCACAACCCACGACAGGCCGTTGCGTTTGGAAAAATCAAAAAGCCGATTTCGTCGCGGTCGTGTCCGGCAATGACAAGGTCTTGCGCGATGGGCGCGAGCGCCTCAAGGGCTTTGACGCGCAATGCTCCGGTGTGAACCCACGTGCCGGTGGTGAGTTTGAACTCTTCTGCCAAGCGTCCGGCAAATTCAATGCCTTGCGCCAGATCGTCGGCGTCGGCAAATCGTCCGGCATCGCCCATGCGATAAAAGCCTTCTTCGTCGAATGCCGCCGCCGTCAGTTCAGCGCGCCGCCAATAACCCGGCGTAACGTTCGGGCCATTCACTAACAATTCGTATTTGTCAGAACCGCTGACCGGAACCATCTTCAATTCATTGCCCGGTGTTGGCAGCCCAATCACGCTTGAACGTAACGGCGTGAAATGCACCAACGTCACTTGCGGCGCAGTCTCAGTCGCGCCCCAACCCGAAGTCATTCGCACGCGCTTGCCCGTGGCTAAAACAGAAACTCGTTCCAGCCGTTCCCACAAATGCGCGGGCAGCGCGGCTCCGGCATATTGCATGACTTGCAAACGCGAAAAGAAGTTGTCGCGCAACGCCGCGTCGCTTTCGAGAAAGGGCAGCAGCGCTTCATAGCTGCGCGGCACGCCGTAATAAAGTGTCGGCGCAATTTCGCGCAAATTGCGCACGGTCTTTTCGATCAAGCCCGGCGCGGGTTTGCCTTCGTCCAGGTAAAACGTTCCGCCATTGGTGAGCGCCAGGCCGAAATTATTGTTGCCACCGGCGGTGTGATTCCACGGCAGCCAGTCCACCAGCACGGGCGGCGCTTCCTGCAAAAAAGGCCACGCTTGCCGCAGCGTTTGCTGATTGGAACAAAGCATGCGCTGTGTATTGATGACGGCCTTCGGTTCGCCCGTCGAGCCTGAAGTCAACAAGAATTTGGCAATCGTGTCAGGCGTGAGGGCTGCAAAAGCGCGATTGACTGACTCGGTGTTTTCTTCAACCAACAGTGAAGCGAACGATTGCGACAAACGATCAACCGCTTCCCTGTTGCGTGCCACGACCAACTCGAATTCGTCATCACGCAACGCCGCCAACGCCGCCGCATAACGCGCGCCGTCATCGGCAAACACCAAGCCCGGCATAAGCAAGGCGAACACCGCGCGCAGCTTTTGATAGTCGCGCGACATCAATGAATATGAAGCTGAAATCGGAACGTAAGGAATGCCCGCGTGCATCGCGGCCAGCGCCAGCAGCGCGTGTTCGATGGAGTTTTCAGACAGAATCGCCAGCGGGCGTTCGGCTGAAAGATCGCGTTGCAACAAAGCCGTTGCCAACGCGCGTACTTGCTGATGGGCTTGCGCAAAGGTGAGCGTGCGCCACGCTGCGCCGTCGCGTTGCGCGAGATAAATTTGGTCAGGACGTGCGCGCGCCCAATGTTCAAGGGCTTCGCCGAGACAGCGCGGATAAGGCGCGAGCGGTTCGGGCGAACGCAAGACCAACGCGCCATCATCACGGCGTTCGACCACGACCCGCGCGGGCAAAAAATTGACGGGGACGAAATCAGTCATCGGTTCCATCACAGCGCTGCGAAATGTCGCAACATCCGTTCGGCATCGGGAGCAACGCCGGTAAACAAGCGAAACGCTTCGACGGCTTGAAACACGGCCATGCCGCCGCCATCCATCGTGCGGCAACCAAGCGCGCGCGCGTGACGCAAGAGTTCGGTTTCGATGGGGAAGTAAATAATCTCGGCTACCCAATGACGCGCTTGCAGCAGCGCCAACGGCAACGGCGTGCCCGGATGATTTGCCATCCCGATCGGCGTCGCCTGCATCACTCCCTCGGCTGCTGGCAGGCTTTGCGCGAGATCAGTCACGACGCAGGCGTCGGCGCGTTCCGCCAATGCGACAGCCCGCGCGGCATCGGTGTCATAAATCGCCAATCGCTCTACGCCGAGTTGCCGCGCCGCGACCGCCAACGCCGAACCCGCCCCACCCGCGCCCAGCAAGATCACGTTGCGCAAGGGCGCGTCTGACAATTCGCGCCGAAAGCTCGCGGCAAAGCCCGGCGCATCGGTGTTGTGTCCGAAACGTTTGCCGTGGCGAAAAACCACCGTATTGGCCGCGCCAATCGCGGCGGCTTCGGCTGACAATTCATCGAGCAGAGGAATGACGGCTTGCTTGCAGGGATGCGTGATGTTCAAGCCGGCGAAGCCTTGCTGTTCTGCTTGCTCAAGCAAATGCGGCAGGTCTGCGACGCTAGTCTTCAAGCGTTCGAGGTCGAAGAGTTTATAAGAGTAATCAAGGCCGAGCGCTTGTGCTTCCGCTTCGTGCAAGCGCGGCATACGAGAAGCCTGAATGCCCGCGCCGATCAAGCCGACCCGGAACGATTGTGAGATTTGTTTTGCCGCAACGGATGCGGTTTCAGTGGCTTTCATGACAATAATTGCAAGCGTTGCTCGCATTGGTCTCGCGGTGACAGTTCATGCAGCTTTCCATCGTGATGGGTTTCTCTTTCCACAACGCTTCGCGCTCGGCGACTGCACCATGACAGCGGTCGCACTTTGCGCCGGCTTCGAGATGCACGCGATGCGAGAACCAAACGAAATCAGGCAATTGATAAATGCGCACCCACGGCACGCTTTCTTTGCTTTGATGAAAGGCCGTGAGCTTTTTGATCGCAGGCTTTTCAGCCGCCGTGTCTTCGTGGCAAGCCATGCATTTCGCCGTCGCGGGAAACGTCATCGCTTCGCCGGGTTCAGGATTCGTGTGGCAGCCCTGACATTTCAAGCCTTGCCCGACGTGCAGCTTGTGGCTGAACGGCAACGGTTGTTTGGGCGGCTCAGGCGTCTGTGGCGTTTGCGCCAAAATGCCAATCGCAACGACGAACGCCAACGAAATGATTTTTACTGCTTTGCTCATTACTTCTTTGCCAACGGTTTCGTTTCGCCTTCGCTCATGCCGAGCGACCACTTGATCGCTTCGAAATACATTTGCTGGATTTGCGGGTTGTCCCAATACTCCGCCGCGTGGCCCAGTGTTGAATAAAACACGCGGCCTTTGCCATGCATCTTTGACCACGCGACGGGAAAGTCGTTGTCAGTGCGATGAACGCGCGGGTTTTTCATGTCGAGCTTGCTGGCTTCAGTATCGAGATGCGCCAGCACGCGCAGCTTGTCGCGCGAAAAATCTTTGTGCTGATAGTGTTCGTCTTTGATGACCGACACTTTGGGGAAGTGCTTCATCGCCGGAAACAGCGGATCGTCAATGATTACGGTGCCGTCAACGACTCCCCACGGATGTTCGTCAAAACGCGCGCCGAGCATCTCGCCGAATTCCGGCCAAGAGAAAAACGCCGTAGACGCCGTATGCGCCGCGACGAAGCCCTTGCCGTCTTCTTTGATGAACGACATCAGATCAGTTCGTTGTTGTTCGGTCAGTTCAATCTCGCGCACGCCGTAAAAGACAATCGCGTCAAACCAATTCAAATTCTTATTCGTCGTCGGTCGCGTATTCCCCGCCATCGTCACCGGCTGTTTGGTGATGAGTTGCGAATCGGTGCGGATATACATGTCAAACGCGCCTGTTTCGCG
>JABFSD010001182.1 GCA_013140935.1 Acidobacteriota bacterium | reverse complement strand
AACACGCCGCTATCCAACAGCCCATCGCGCGTCGTGTAGCGCGTGAACTTGCCGTCCTTGAATCGCCCCAGCCCGCTGTCATACGTGCCAATCCAGAGCGCGCCGTCACGATCCCGATACAACGAACGCACCGTGGCGCCGGGCAAGCCGTCCTTTTCCGTCCACCGCTGAAACTGTCCATTGCGGTAATGCGTCAGCCCCCCGTAACTGCCCAGCCACAAACCGTCGGTGCCGTCGTCAATAATGACTTTCGTATCGTCGCCCGCCAGCCCGTCCTTCGTCGTGAAGCGCGTCATCACGCCATTCTGCACGCGCAGCACACCCCCAATCGCTCCCAGCCAGAGCGCCCCGGCGCGGTCTTCGCACATCGTCCAGATTTCCCTCAGACCAAGCCAGTCGAAATTCTCACTAAGGCCGTGCACGAAGCGTCCCTGCTCCCGGCGCCACCGTCCATTCACCCACAATTGCCCGGCGCGATCCTGATGCAGGGTGGTGATATAGGTGCCGAACGAGCCGCGTCCGTCGTAGCGCGTGAAGACCCCGCCCTGTAACCGGAACACGCTCTGCGCGCCAATCCAGAGCGCGCCGTCCTTGTCCTCCAGCAACGGGTATGCCTCCGTGAAACTCAGCCCCTGCGGTTTCGCAAACGTGGTGAGGGATTGTGGGCGCGCGCGGTAAAGACCATCACGCAGCGACCCCAGCCAGAGATTGCCTTCGCGGTCGCCGTAAGCCACAAAAACACCGCCTACCTGGTTCCCGGTAACATCGGTCATTTCCGGCAACCGTGGCGCAATGAGGCGGCTTTGCCGTGTGTCCAGTTCGGTGAGCCAGAGACTCCCGTCAGCGCCAGCCGTCAACGCCTGCACTGTCGGTCGCCCACCGACCAGAATGGAGGGGCGGCCCGCCAGTTGTTCAGCGGGAATCCCGCTCGGCATCAGCCGTCCATCGGCAAACTGATACACGCCTTGCCGCGTACTCAGCCAGGTCTGCCCCTGCCGATCCAGCAGCGGGCGCCCCAGCTCCGCTTGAATGTCGCGGATGTTCCACCCGAAAGGCTGTCCGCCCAGAAACCCCATCGCGCGTATCCCGTCCGACCAGAATAACAAAGGTTCGGCGCTATTCCGCGCCACCTCCGCTCCGCCGCCAGCAGGAAGCCGGTAGTCATCGGCGGGCTGGAACTGCCCGTCCGCCCAGCGCCATAAATGCCCGGCGCTACCCAACAACAGATTCCCGCGCCCATCGCCCCCGCTGTAGACCGGCGGATGAGCTGGCACGCCATTCTCTTTGGTATACGAAGTAAAGCGCCCCGCGTGCCGCCGCGTCACTTCGCCGCCTTCCGTGCAGGCCCAGAGATCGCCCTGCGCGTCTTCGTACAACTGGGTAAAGCGATTGGTCACGATGCCGGGCGAATTGCTTTTATTGAAAACCGTGAAGCGCACGCCATCAAAGCGCACCAAGCCATCGAACGTCGCCAGCCACAAATAGCCGTCGCGCGTTTGCACAATGTCGCGCACGGAGTTTTGCGGCAGCCCGTTATCCGCCGTCCAATGATCGAAGCGGTATTGCGCCGTCACTCTTGTGAACAAGGCACAGCCCAACAACGCGACGAGATATGCGTTGAAGGCTATGTGCCTCTTCCAGCTTGGCGGCTTCAGCGTCATGAAATGTTTGTTCGTAAAGTTTGAAAGGCATTGCTGCAATACGGCACGACGAGCAATGCGAGGGGAAACACTGCTCGCAGTATAGCAAGGCTGGCGCAAGTGGGAATAAGACTGAGTAGGGAATTTTCTGCTCCCCTGGATGGATTATCAGTTTGGGAGTTCACATGAAAAACCAATCTAAACAAATCAAACCCATTCTCACTGCCGAAGCGCAACGCTTGCTGGAATCGGAACAACGCACCAAACACTGGAAGCGTTGGGGGCCTTACCTCAGCGAACGCGCCTGGGGCACGGTGCGCGAAGATTATTCGGCGTATGGCACGGCGTGGGATCACTTGCCGCACGATCACGCGCGTTCGCAAGCCTATCGCTGGAACGAAGACGGTCTCGCAGGCATCAGCGACCGCCGTCAAAATTTGTGCTTTGCCGTAGCCTTGTGGAACGGGCGCGATCCGTTTTTGAAAGAGCGCGCGTTCGGCCTCACCGGCAGCGAAGGCAATCACGGCGAAGACGTGAAGGAGTATTACTATTACCTCGATGCAACGCCGACGCACTCTTACCTGAAATATCTTTATAAATATCCGCAGGCCGAATTTCCTTACGCCTGGCTAAAGGCAGAGAACCAGCGCCGCGACAAACTCAGCCCTGAGTTTGAGCTAATAGACACAGGCGTATTCGACGATGACCGCTATTTCGATGTGCAAGTCGAATACGCCAAAGCCGACGTTGAAGACATCTGCATCAGCATCACGGTCTCGAATCGCGGGGATGAAACGGCTTCGTTGCATTTGCTGCCGACGTTGTGGTTTCGCAATACGTGGTCGTGGAATGGTTCGGACGAAAGACCTTCGTTGCTAGCGAGTGGTGGCGTGATCGAAGCGCAGCATCGTGAGTGGGGGCAACGTTGGCTTTATTGCGACGGCGCGAATGAGTTGTTGTTTTGCGAGAACGATACGAATGCGCGGCGGTTGTATGGTGCGGAAAATGCTTCGGTTTATTGCAAAGACGGCATCAATGATTATGTGGTGAATGGTGATCGTGATGCCGTCAATCCAGCGCAGGAAGGTACGAAAGCGGCGGCGCATTATCGCTTGCAGCTTGCGGCGGGCGAGGCGGTGACGGTGCGGTTGCGGTTGAGCGATCAACAGAACGCGAAGCCCTTCGCCGATTTCGACCAAGTGTTCAAAGCGCGCATGGATGAAGCCGATGAGTTCTATCAAGAAGTGATTCCGAATGATGTGAGCGATGACGCGCGCAACGTGATGCGGCAGGCGTTTGCGGGCATGGTGTGGTCGAAGCAGTTTTATCACTATGTCGTCAACGATTGGTTGCAGGGCGACAGCGCGCAACCGGTTCCGCCCGCTGAACGCAAGCGCGGGCGCAATCACGAGTGGTCGCATCTTTACAACGCCGATGTGATTTCGATGCCCGACAAGTGGGAATATCCGTGGTATGCCGCTTGGGACTTGGCCTTTCATTGCGTACCGCTGGCGTTGATTGATTCCGACTTTGCCAAAGAGCAACTGATTTTGATGTTACGCGAATGGTACATGCATCCGAACGGACAGTTGCCCGCTTATGAATGGGCGTTCGGCGACGTGAATCCGCCGGTGCATGCGTGGGCGGCGTGGCGTGTTTACAAGATCGAAAAGAAGCGGCGCGGCGTGGGCGATACGGTCTTTCTCAAGCGCGTATTCCAAAAGCTGCTGCTCAACTTCACCTGGTGGGTCAACCGCAAAGACGCCGAAGGCAAGAATATCTTTCAAGGTGGCTTTCTCGGCTTGGACAACATCGGCGTGTTTGATCGCAGCGCGCCGCTGCCTACGGGCGGACACATCGAGCAGTCGGACGGTACGAGTTGGATGGCGATGTATTCGCTCAACTTGATGGCGATGGCGTTGGAGTTGGCGAGCGAAGACCCTTCGTATGAAGACGTAGCCAGCAAGTTTTGGGAGCATTTCCTTTACATCGCGCGCGCGATGAATCATCGACCCGGTTCAACTGACGATGATGGCATTACGTTGTGGGATGACGAGGACGGATTCTTTTACGATGTGCTGCATACACTTGAGAGCGAACCGCTGCCGATGCGCGTGCGTTCGATGGTGGGATTGATTCCGCTGTTCGCAGTCGAAACGCTTGAACCCGAATTGCTTGAACGGCTGCCGGGTTTCAAACGGCGGCTGGAATGGTTCATCGAAAACCGCAGCGACCTGTCAGCCAACGTCGCGTGTATGAAGTCGCCGGGGCGCGGCGAACGGCGTTTGC
>JABFSD010000113.1 GCA_013140935.1 Acidobacteriota bacterium | reverse complement strand
CTCTTCGCCGGCACGCGCGGCAGCGGGGTTTATTTTTCGAGCGATGGCGGCGTGAGTTGGAAACCTTTCAATCAATCGCTCGGCAATCTGAACATCACTGCTTTGGCTTTCGGCAACAATCGGTTGTTGGCAGGCACGCCTGCTGGGGTTTACGCCACTACGTTGACGGATGCGACCCGCAGCCTGCCGCCCGTTGCCGACGCGCAATTCCTCACGACCGATGAAGACACGCCGATCAACATTCGCCTGACCGGCAGCGACCCACAAGGCAAGCCCTTGCAATTCGAAGTTCCCGACTGGTTGTTCAATCTCAAGATAGTGAGTGGCACGCCGCCGAATGTAGTGTATACACCCCAGGCTGATTTCAATGGCGCGACTTATTTTTACTTCAGAGTATTCAACCAACAATTGAGCAGCCGCTGGAGCAATATTTATCTCAAGGTCAATCCGGTCAATGACGCGCCGCGTTTTCGCGACCTGCCCAACACCGTTACCGGTAGTGAAGAAGAAGGCATCTGGCTCGACACGGCGACGGATGATCCTGAAAACCACTCGGTGTTGGTCAAAGCCAGCGTGCTGCCTCCCGGAGCCTCTTATTGCAGCGAGCGGCTGTTTCGTTGGATGCCCCCCGGCATCGGAACTTATACCGTCACCTTTACCGCCAGAGAATTCAGCGATGAGGCGCTAAGTGTGACGAAATCCGTCACGCTCAACGTGGTCGGCAATCCCGAAAAAGGGCGCTGGACGGCCTTGACCAAATTGAAGGTCACACCGCCGACCAGTTGGCTCGCCATTGATAACGCGCTGCTGGCGGCGACGCCGATCTCACCTGGAGGAAGCAATTCCACGCTGTCTCGCTGGCGACCCGGTGAAACCACTTGGAAGGAGGTTACGGACGGCCTCCCTTACCCGATTTTTATCGGAAAGTTACGCTCAAGCGGCAATGTGGTTTACGCCTCGACCGATGTGGGGCTTTTTCGCTCGCTCTATCAAGGCGACAGTTGGTCGCTGGTACAGTCGGGGCCATATCCCGCGTTGACCGTTCATCAGGAGAAGTTGTTTTTCACCACGGGAATACGCCCCGACCAACGGCGATTCTTCGTCTCGCTGGATCGCGGCGCTTCGGTAACCGAAATTACCAGTCGCATCCCTGCACAATATAAAGACGATACTTACGTCGGAGCGGTGATTATCGAAAACACTTTCTTGTTGGCGCGTCACAACAATAATAACGGGGTGCCCCCACTCTTTCGCTCAACGGATGCAGGCAACTCATGGACTCCGATAAACTTGAACTATCAGGAAGCGCCCCAGATGTATACGCAAGGCAAAACCCTATTTTTACTCGCGCGCTCACAAGGCTTTCGTTCAGAGGATCATGGACTCACCTGGACGCCCTGGTCCGTCAACCTGCCACCGGGCCTGCTTCCGCCATTCGGCATTGACTCTGAGTTGGCGGAACGCGGCTATCTTTTTTTTCATGGGCTGGGTGGCTTGTATTTCTCGCGTAACAACGGAGAGAAATTTTGGCCGATCAATCAAGGCTTGCTTGCTTTCGGTTGCGGAACCGAAAACACGTACCTCACTTACCGCACCTTTGCGGCAGACGCGGCAAACCTTTATGCGATAGCCGCAGACGGCACGGTGTTGCGACGTGCGCTAGCGCCAATACAGCCATAAGCAAGGAGCAATCGTTATGCGAAAATTTTTGGTTGTCGGCAGTCTGTTATTGCTTTTGTTGAGTGGCGTAGCCATGAAACGCATCCGGCAAAATGTTCGATTGAGTGGCGGCCTATCACAAACTTTCACCGTCGCCGGACAAACGCGCGAAGCGTTGATCTTCGGCAAAAAATCGAATGTCGCTGCACCGTTGGTGTTGTGCTTTCACGGCCATGGAGGACGCGCGCAACACGCGGCGCGTCGTTGGGATATTCATTCACTCTGGCCTGAAGCCGTCGTCGTTTATTTGCAAGGGCTGCCCGGCGTCGTCGGCATCACTGATAAAGAAGGCCGCTTGCCCGGTTGGCAAAAGAACCTCGGTGAACAAGATGACCGCGATGTGCTGTTTGCCGACGCCGTCATCGCGCAGATGCGCAAGGATTACCAAATTGACGACCGCCGCATTTACGCCGTAGGCCATTCCAACGGCGCGCGCTTCGTGAATGTGTTGTGGAAGATGCGCGGCGAACAGTTCGCGGCTTTCTGTTCGGCGGCGGCACAAGGCGGCTTGATGATTCGCGGCGCGGTGCCGCGTTCGCTGTTTGCGCTGGCGGGCGAGCGAGACCCGCTCGTGCCTTACGGCGGGCAAGTACTCAGCCTCGAGGTCGCACGGCAAATTCTCAAAACCGATGAAAGCAAAGCGATAACGAAAGGTTATTTGCGCACCGTGCCCGGCACGCAAGGCACTGAGTTGGCGACCTACCTGCATCCCGGTGGACATGAGTTTTCACCGGAAGCCATGCCGCTCGTGATTGAGTTTTTCAAGCGGCATAAAAAGCCGTGACAAATCTGATATGAGAAGTTGAAAGGAGCGTTGTCATTAACCGGAAACCAGTAAGTTGGCCGAACTCACCCCTAATGGCAATGGCTACATTTTATTGCGTTGAATGCTTGCCGATAGACCAACGCTTTCACCCTGGCTTACTGATTCCCGGTTAATCTGACAATGCGGCTGGGACGCGAAACAAAACCATTTTCAGGCTTCCGATTGCCTGGCTGAGAAGATAGGTGGTGGGTAAAGATCATCGAATTCCATCAATCGCAATCGGACACAATCGGAAAAAACTGTTCTGACTACTTGGGTGTGCGCGAAAAACAAAAAGTGTTTCAGTCCCTCTCCAAAATTCTTCCGATAAAATTTCAGATCCTCAGCCTTATAACGAAAATTTATCTTTTTTCGCGGAAGATTTACTAGACGAATGCTCTTTCGTTGGCTATACTGCGCCCGCTTTTAGACAAGGAACGGTTTTCAGTTCCCTTTCAACCTTCATCAAAACAGTTTTTATGCCCGGTTTGCTGCTACAGCTTGTGACCCGCAAAAGCGCGCTCCCCGTCGAGCGACTTAGCGGCGTGCGCAATGTAGTAACGATTATCGGCATTATCGTAGTAGGCGTAATCATTACGCCGCTCGCCGGGTGGGTCGCCTGAGACACAGGCCAACCAAGAACACACCGCCCTGGCGAGCATCCTGATTCGCCGGGGCTTTTTCGTATCCGGCTTTCGTTATTCTGCAAATAGAGGTCAACACTTATGAAAATGCGTGGCGCACGAATCCTGCTCGAAGCCTTACGCTGCGAGAACGTCAAACATGTTTTTGGTTATCCCGGCGGCGCGGTGCTGCACATTTACGACGAACTCGCCAAGCACGAAGAAGCGCTTGGCATCAAACATTATTTAGTCCGGCACGAACAGGCTGCGTTGTTTGCGGCAGCGGGTTACGCACAAGCCACCGGCGACACCGGTGTAGCCCTCGTGACCTCTGGCCCCGGCGGCACGAACGCGATCACCGGCATCACGAATGCTTTTATGGATTCAATCCCGCTCGTCGTGTTTACGGGACAAGTGCCTACGCATTTGATCGGCAATGATGCGTTTCAAGAGGCCGATCTGACCGGCATGACGCGCTCCTGCACGAAGCACAATTACTTAGTTAAGAACGCCGCTGACCTTGCGCCTACGATCAAAGAAGCCTTCCACGTCGCCGCGCACGGACGCCCTGGCCCCGTGCTGGTTGACCTGCCGAAAGACATGACCGCGCAAGAGGTCGAGTTCAGCTACCCTGAAACGATTGAAGTGCGCAGCTACAAACCGCAGACGCAACCGGCGGCTAAACAGATTCGCGCGGCGGTTTCGGCGATGCTGAAAGCCGAACGTCCGGTTTTGTATGTCGGCGGCGGAGCCATTGCGGCGGGCGCGCATAAAGAAGTCATCA
>JABFSD010000832.1 GCA_013140935.1 Acidobacteriota bacterium | reverse complement strand
TCTTCCGAGTGCATCTGGAAGATTGATGCGATGGGGAACGAGAAAATCTTTTACAAAGGATTGGGGCGTCCGCAGGGGCTGGCCTTTGACGAAGAAGGCAATTTGTATGTCGCGGCTTCATTGCACGGACATCGCGGCGTCGTGCGCATTACGCCTGAAGGCGAACGCGCCGAAATCGTCGTCGCCGGTTCAGGGCTGGTCGGACTTGCTTTTGACGATCACGGCAATCTGATCGTAGTGAATACGCAAAAGGTTTATCGCGTGCCGATGGGTGTGCGCGGCTATTCGGTTTTCTAGTTATGTCCGAAGCACTCACCGCGAAAGACGCGCAGTTAAGACAAATCATTCGTGAAATGGGTTCGGTCATCGTGGCGTATTCCGGCGGCATTGACAGCGCCTATCTCGCTTATGTCGCGCACAACGAACTCGGCGAACGCGCTTTGGCAATGACGGGCGAAAGCGCGAGTTATCCCGACTTTCAGCGGCAGGATGCGTTGACTGTCGTGAACCAATTCAAGCTGCGGCACGAGTTCATCGTCACTGAAGAGATGCACGATCCGAATTATCAGGCCAATCCCACCAATCGCTGTTACTTCTGCAAACACGAACTGTTTTCCAAGTTGAGCGAAGTCGCCCAGACACGCGGCTTCGCGTTCGTATGCGACGGAAATAACGCAGACGACACGGGCGATTATCGTCCCGGAAGAAAAGCGGCTGCTGAGTTGCAGGTGCGCAGTCCGTTGATCGAAGCCGACTTGCACAAGGCTGAGATTCGCGCGCTGGCGCAAGCCGCCGGACTGCCCATTTGGAATCGTCCGGCTTCGGCGTGCCTTTCTTCGCGCATTCCTTACGGCATGCCGGTCACGATTGAAAAGCTCTCAAACATCGAACGCGGCGAAGCGAAGTTGCGCGCTTTGGGCTTCAGCCTGATGCGCGTCCGCCATCACGGCGACGTAGCCCGCATCGAAATCGCGCCCGCAGAATTACCGCGCGCACTCAACCTTGAAATGACGCAAAGCATCAACGCCGCATTCAAACAGTTAGGTTTCAAGTATGTGACCCTCGACCTCGAAGGTTATCGCACCGGAGCCTTGAACGAAGTTTTGCCATCCCCGCAAACCCGCTAGTCCTTTGGAGGAAGTGAAGTGCCATCCGCATTCGTAGACGACATCCGCGAAGTCAAAGAAGACAATCCTTTTGAATCCATGATGGAGCGGTTCGATCACGCCGCCCAGTTACTCAACCTTGATCCCGACCTTTACAAAGTGTTGCGCGTACCCAACCGCGAAATCACGATCTACATTCCGGTGTTCATGGACGACGGCCACATCGAAGTTTTCACCGGCTATCGCGTACAGCACAACTTCGCGCGCGGCCCGGCCAAAGGCGGCATTCGCTTTGCGCCGAATGTGACGCTTGATGAAATTCGCGCGCTGGCGGCCTGGATGACGTGGAAGTGCGCGGTGGTGAATATCCCTTTCGGCGGAGCGATGGGCGGCGTCATTTGCGACCCTTCGCAAATGTCGCAAAGCGAACTCGAACGCATGACGCGCCGCTATACGGCAGAACTGATTGATTTCATCGGCCCCGAACGCGACGTGCCTGCGCCGGATATGAATACAAGCGAGCAGACGATGGCGTGGATCATGGACACCTATTCGATGCACGCGCGGCATACGGTAACTGCGGTCGTGACGGGCAAGCCGATTGACCTTTCCGGCTCGAAAGGCAGAAGGGAAGCGACCGGACGCGGTGTGATGCTCGTGACCAACGAAGCCGTGCAAAAACATGGGTTGAAATACGGCGAGACGCGCGTCGTCATTCAAGGCTCCGGCAATGTGGGGAGCGTCGCCGCGCAACTGATGTCCGAAGCCGGTTACCAAGTCGTAGCCGTCTCAGACATTCATGGCGGCGTATATAACGAAAATGGTTTAGACATTCCCGACTTGCAAGCCTATCTGGCGAAAAACAAGAGCTTTGAAAAATACGGCAAAGCCGAACCGATTTCGAATATGGATTTGCTGGAACTGCCTTGCGAAGTTTTAATTCCCGCCGCGACGGAAAATCAGATCACGAGCCACAATGCCGACCGCATTCAATGCAAGATATTGGTCGAGGGCGCCAACGGGCCGACCACGGCGGCAGCGGATGAAATTCTCGAGCGCAAAAACGTTTTCGTCATTCCTGACATTCTGGCGAATGCGGGCGGCGTTACATGCAGCTATTTTGAATGGGTACAAGACCGCATGGGCTATTTTTGGAAAGAAGACATGGTCAACGAACGACTCAAAGACATTATGGTAGATAGCTTTCATGAAGTAGTGCGTTACGCTGAGCGCCATAATGTGAATATGCGTATCGCTTCTTACATACTCGCCATTGACCGCGTTGCCAACATTACGCGCGTTCGTGGCATTTATGCGTAGCGGTTAGTGGTTAGTGGCTAGTTGAAAAAAGCGTTTCTTCAACTAGCCACTAGCCACTAACAAAGGCTAAGTCCTTATGGCAATAGGCGAATGCGTTGACACGTTTTTGGCTATCGTATAGATTGCCGCGCGTAGTAAATCCCTTTGTCGTTCTGACATTTCCAAATAGAAAGCGCAGTTTGCTTTCGACACAGCAGCTTCAAGTATCCCCTCAACTATAAAAGCTGACTTTTCATAACGAAGCTTTGGGGCAGCACTTGTCTCTGGCGCATTACATTGAAACCCTGAATTGACATCTGACACACGAGGTAACCTAACCGTTCTTCGAGGAGGAGAATTATGAGATTTGCGAGAAAAATATTGGGTCTGTGGCTCGCGTTGGTGCTAGTTAGCGCGAGTGCTTTGGCACAGACCAAACGTCCTTCGGATGACCCTCGCAACCCAGCCCCGACCGTGAATGGCGGCACGGGATTGTTCACCGTGTATGACGCCCAAACGTTGCGTAAAGGCGAATTCAACATCGGCATCTTTGCCAATCACTTTCATCGTGATCCAGGCGATCTGGCGATCCAGCAATATCCGTTCAATTTCACCCTGGGGTTGAGCGACCGGCTAGAATTTTTTGCGAGTTTCGGCGCGCAGGAAGTAGTTACACCGGGCTTGCCCGCGTTGTTGAGCGGTTTTTATCTGCCGGACGTGCGCACCAAAACCTTAGGCTCTGGTCGCGTAGTGATCGTGCCTTATGGCCCCGGACGTGGTGGCACTTCGATTCTCGTCGGCGATCCTTGCGGCAACGGCGGATTCGCCGGTCCTTGTGGTGGCGGCGCGAACAGCAACATCGGTCCGTTCTATGCCTTGCCCAGTGGCAACGGCGTAGCGGTTTATCCGGGCTTCGGTGCTCCGGTTGGCGGCATCCTGCCTGCGCTTACGCCGAACAATTTGCCAGGCTATAACCCGGCATATCCTTTTCTTGCGCGGTTCTCTGACAATCATTTGGGCGACCTGTGGTTTGGCGGCAAGATTCGCCTGACCGATCCCGAAAATCCTTTTGGTTTAGCGTTGATTCCGCTCTTGAAAATTCCGCTTTCGCGTACGCTCAACACGGGCTTGGAACGTGGTCGCGGCACGGGTGGATTCGATTACGGCGTAATCGTCGCCTTCGACGGACGCCTGCATAAATACGTCAATCTCTCGACCAACATCGGCTATATCAAAGTCGGCGACCCGCGTGCTGAAGATATGAACTTCGGCCCGCTCTGCGTCGGTTGCGGCGTCATTCAAGGTTTCGGATCGAGCGACAAGGCGCTTGATTTGCCCAACCAATTGCGCGCTGGCATCGGCTTCGATTTTCCGGTGAGCAAGTATCTGCAACTCATCGCCGAATTGCGCTCGACGCGTTACGTAGACAGCCGCACGCCCTCCTTACTGGAAAACAGCCCGGTGGATTTTCTCGCCGGTGCGCGCATCTTCCCGAAACGCTGGCTCTTGATCACTGCGGGTTATCAACGCC
>JABFSD010001014.1 GCA_013140935.1 Acidobacteriota bacterium | reverse complement strand
GACTTGATCGCAATCTCTTGCGCCGCGCCCGCCGCATAGCTGTCTTTCAACACCATCGCTTTCGTCGTGTTGTTGAACTCCCACATGTCGAGCCGCAAGTTGCCCGCCGCCGTGCGCACCGCCGTAACGACGCGGCCTTGCGTGCCCGCGCTGCTGTGCGATTTCGTAATGGCGACTTCCTGCGCCGCGACGCCGACGCCCATCCCGTATTGCGAAAGTTGCGTGCCGTCATACTTCCAACCGATCACATTCAGCTTGTCATCATTGCCAACCGATGCGGTGGCGAAATGCACGCCGTTGGTGATCGCTACGTCTTGCGCGGGAATGGTGAGCGCGCCGTCTGCCGAAGTCGCCCCGTGCGTGTCTTTCAATTCAACGCCGCCTTCGTCAGTGCTGACGTTATAAGCGGCGAGTTTCAGATTGCCGTCTTTGCGATAAGCGACGACGTGCTGGTTTTGGGTCGCAGTGGTTTTGACTTCGTTCACCGCCACGCGGCTGATCGTGCCGCCGTCGCTGCTGCCTTTGACGGCAAAGTCGTAATACAGCGCCGGCGCTTCAGCTAGGCCGACTGCGTATTTGTATGCGCCTTGCAAAAAGCCTTCCGGCCCGGCGACGGCGGTGTTAATCAACAAAACGGCATCGGTATTGTTCGGCAGGCGCGTGACGTAAGCGCGCGTGCCGTAACCTTCGTTCGAGTTGGCTCCGCTCTTTTGCAGTTGCCAGTCGCGCCCGTCGCCCGGCTGGGCGTCCCACGGCGTATCCCATCCCATCGCAGTAGCGTTGTCGTTGCCGTCTTTCAGGCTCGTACTCAAAAACAAATCGTTCTCGGTGGGCGACAGAATTTTCTGATAACGCAACGCGCCCATGAATTCGATCATCTGCCGCGACGAAGCCGCCCACGCGCCCGCTGAACATTGCGACGACCAGTTAGGTTCATCCGCGCTGTATTCCGCGCTGTCTACCAACATGCCTTGCCGCCAGTAATCGCCGTTGTAAGGGAACGTCGTGCCTTCGCCACGCGCGCGTCCGTGATAAGCGACATCGTGACTGTGCTGGCACGACAGGCTGGTCATGCCGAGTTCGTTGGCCCACAGTTCGCCGGTGCGTTCGACCAGTTGAGGTGAAGTCGTGAGGTTCTCGATCTTTTCGATCACCTTGCGCGCGGCGACGATGTTCGAGTTGTTATAGCTGCGGCCATAACCGTTGGCTCCCAGCGCTACGGTTTGCGGCGAAGAGAAAAACGGTTTGCAGTCTACTTTCAACGTTGCTGCCGATTTCGCGCAGGCATCTTCCACACCCGCTTCATATTTCATGCCGGTCGTATGCGTGAGCAGATCGCGCACCGTCATCTGTTTGACCCAACTGTCGTCTTCGTATTGCAACGGCGTGTTGTCAATGTGGTCGGCGATTTTGTCGTTCAGACTGAGCTTGCCTTGCGAAACCAGTTTCAGCACGGTCGTCGTGGTAATCAGCTTGCTCACGCTGCCCAGATCGAGCCGCGTGCGCGAAGTCATCGCGTGCGCTTCGTTATCGTCTTTCGTGTAATTCGGATCGTCGCCGAGTTTCGCCATTCCATGCGCCCGGCTGTAAATGATGCGGCCTGATTGCGCGAGCATGAATTGATAACCGACGGCTTTGTCTTTCAAACCTTCGTGCATGGTCAGCCCCATCGTCTCGGCGGCGGCGGGCGCGAAAGGTTTGCTGTTGTCGTCACTGAGCATCGCCAGATAGCTGTTAGTGCCGATGGTGTAAGGCTCGATGTCAACGTAAGGTGGCGCGGTCGCGCCATTGATTTGAATCGCGCCGAAATCCTTGATCGCGCCCAATCCGCTCTGGGGGTCAAACGCGCGAATCACGAATTGCCGCACATCGCGTTTGAAAAACAGCACGCCGATCTTGCTCAACTGCCCCTCGAAATAAGTGACGAAGCGCACCGAAGTGAAACCCTCGACTAATGTTTCGTCATAAACGTTTTGACCCGACACACCGTCGGCATTGATAGATTGAATCACGAATCGTCCGCGTTGGTCGTTGGCTTCGCCCGTTTTTTTGTAAGGGTCGCCCGCCGCTTTATACATCAAGCGAAAAGTTCCGTTGCCCGTGGTGCGATGGTCAATGTTCGTCCAGCCGCGTGTCCAGTCCGCTTCGCCGAGCTTTTCGAAATCGAGCGAATAAGCCACTGCGTTGCCCGTCCACGTGTCTACGCCGAGCAGCCCATAAGCGCCGCCGCGATAAAACAGGCTGAATACGTTCTTGTCTTTCCAATCAGCCAACGTCCGTACATTCGCCGTCGCCGTCATCGAACCGAAATTCGGCTGACCGTTTTCATAAAAACGAAACGTGCGAATCTTGCCCGTATAGGAATCGTGCGTAATCAGATAACTCAGACCACCCGTGCGCACGGTTTCTGCTGAAGTGCAGCGCAAGTCCTTGACGAATTCCAACCCGGTTTCCCACGTCGTATCGCCCAACGTCTCATCGGCATTCACGCGCATTGTTTGCGCCCGCCCCGTGTTGCCGTTGAGCAAAAAGGCGAACGACTGGTTGTTGTTGTTCCTGAATGTGCGCACCACGTTGTATCCGGCGATGCTCTGCGGATTGTTGGCCGTCCAACCGTATTTGTCGCTGAATTGTTGCAACGTAGCCGTCCCGCTCAGCGGGAAAATCGCCAGATCGGTTCTTGCGCCTTCCTCCGCAACCGCTGCCGTCGCGCGCGGCGTAATCCATTGCGGCAGATTGGCCGAGGCAATCGCTAAGGCCAGTAACGCGACGACGCAGCGCCGCCATAATTTCGTAGTTGTTTGAGTCAGTGTGAACGGTTTCATTTTCGTCTCCTTTGGTTCGATAAAGCGCCCTCTTGCGACGGCGCGTGTATTGGTTGTTTTTCGATGGCGAGACGATAAGGGCGAAAGCTGAAACGCACAGCGAAGTTGCTTGCAGGCTGGGTGAGAGATTGTTCACACCGCGATTCCCCCTCAAAAAAATCCGGTTGACGAATCGCGATTCGCCAACCGGCGTTTGTGGTGGGGACGTGGGGACAAAACTGAAAACTGCGCTAACAACGTTGCGCCAGCGCGCGCGGATTGTGCAACGTGAAGTGATAATTCTGATTGGCCGAGAGATAGCCGCGCTCTTTGTAAGACACGAGAATCTTGTTGGTATGTTCGCGCGTAGCCCCGACCAGCGCCGCAATGTCGCCTTGCGTCAACCGGATGGGAATGTAGACGTCATTGTTCTGGCGCGCCTCGCCGTACCTTTCCGCGAAGCTCAACAACTGGCGTGCGACGCGGCCTTCGGTGTCGAGTGCCGCGAGCGCTTGTATCTGTTCGTTGGCGTGGCGCAAGCGCGCCGCCAGAATCTCACTCAGATTGAAGGCCAGCAGCGGAATCGTTTTCAGCCAACGCTGAAACGTAGCGCGATCTGTCCAATAAAGTTTCGAGGTTTCGAGCGTCTGTACGCTGGCTGAACGCTGGCTTGCACCGAAGGCGCTCATCTCGCCTACGATTTCGCCGGGGCCGAGGATGGCGATCAACACGTCGCGTCCGTCGGCTTGTTCTGCGTGGACTTTAACCGCACCGCTGGCGATGAAATAAACGGTTTCGCCGGGTTGTTCAGCCGTCATGAGTGACGAATGCGCGGGAAAGACTTTGACGTGCAATTGTTCGCTGAGTTGTTGCAGGTCGGTTTCAGCCAAGCCGCGCAACACGGCGATGCGCCCCAGTTCTTCCCCACTCGCATTCTCGATGTTTTTTTTCATGGTCCTTCCTCGAAAAAGGTCGTTGTGCGTTGAGCGGGGGAAACTTGATTTCGTTGCTATTGAATAACGCGACGAAGCGGCGTAAAAACTCTCATCCCCTGAAAAATTATTTTTGAGGACGCTTCCACCACGCCGTTTCCTGTGAGATGAACCCCACTTCGCTCCCCAATTCGCCGAATG
>JABFSD010000085.1 GCA_013140935.1 Acidobacteriota bacterium | reverse complement strand
CGTTTGAACGGCAACATCGCCGACCGCTTTAACGGCAGCAAGTTCATTGCGCGTACTTATCGGCAGGGCTTCGATTATCACGCGGCAGCGGCGTTGGGCGGGATGGCTTATGTCGCGGCGCCGTTCTCGACGCTCATTACTGCGCAACTTGATCTCGCGGCGCTGAAAAATTTTTTCCGTAATTCAGATACGCCAGTGTTTTTGGGTTATGTGGGCGCTACTGATTCGCTCGCGCATCTGGGTGGCGAACGCATGCTCAAAGTCGCGTTGCGTCAGCTTGATCGTTCCATTGAAGACCTTGCTGCCGAAGCCGAACGGAACGGCAGCAAACTCGAAATCGAATTGCTTTCTGATCACGGCAATCGTTACGACGACTATCGCCACGTGAAGCTCAACGATGCGTTGAAACAGGCCGGATTCAACGCGGTCAAAAGCCTCAAGCAAAACGGCGACGTAGTCTTGCCGCGTTACGGCTTGGTTGGTTCGGCGCAACTGTTCACGTTCGCGGGCGAAAAAGAATCCGTCGCTGCCGCTTCTATCAAAGCCGATGGCGTAGATTTCGCGCTTTATTATCAGGGCGACAACTCGCTCGCTTTGGTCAGTCAACGCGGACGCGCGCGGCTTTCGCATTCAAATAACCGATTCAAATATGAAGACCTCGGCGGCGATCCGCTGCGGTTGAATGCGATCATCAAAACGATGCGTGCGAACGGAAAACTTGACGCGGCAGGCTTTGCCGACCGTGAAGCGTGGTTTTTCAGCACGCAGTCGCACGATTACCTTGATCCGGTGCGCCGCACGTTTGATGCATTCGACACGCACGTAAAGAACCGCGCCGATGTCGTCGTGAGCTTTCAAGACGGCTGGCTGATCGGCAGTCCGTTTATGACGACGTTTGCGACGATGCAGGCTACGCATGGGAATTTGCGGAGAGGAGAATCGCTGGGCTTTGCGATGTCTACGCGACAGGCGTTGCCGGCTTATGTGAGAGGCAGTGATTTGCATGTGCGCTTCGGCATTCGCGAAGCCAAAAAGATGAGCGGCTTCGTCAGCGGCTTCGGTCATTGCGACGCAGGTTGGGCATTAGCTGTCGCATTGAGTCAAGAGTGAAAATTACGCCGCAATCCCACGCTTACCGAAAAACTGTTTCAGCGCCGGGTAAACCTCTTGCCGGTCATCAATGCGTACGCCGATAAACTTTTCTTTGTTTTCTAAACGATCATTGAAAATCGAGAGCAGTGCGCCCGATGCGCGGCGATAACCGCCGAAGCCCTCTTCGCCGATTTCACCGTAACCGAACAGATTGCAAGTTTCGATCAGTTGGTCGGCGAGTTTCACCGCGTCTTCGTTGTCTGAGTAGTAGTTGTCGCCATCGGAAAAGTGGAAGGGATAAATGTTCCAATCGCTCGGCGCGTAGCGTTCATCAATAAGGTCGAGCGCGAGTTGATAAGCTGAACTGACTACGGTTCCGCCCGATTCGCCTTGCGTGAAAAATTGGTCTTCGGTGACTTCTTTGGCTTCGGTGTGATGGCTGATGAAAACGATTTGCACCGCGTCGTATTTCGTTCGCAGAAAGCGCACCATCCAGAAAAAGAAGCTACGCGCGATGTATTTCTTGAACTCGGTCATCGAACCCGACACGTCCATCATGGCAATGACGACGGCGTTCGATTCGTATTTGAATTCCTCTTCCCAACTCTTAAAGCGCAGGTCTTCTTTTTTGAAGCCGCCGATTTTGGCCTGCCCCTGTTCGCGCGCATTGCGGCGAATGTTTTCGATGACGGAGCGGCGCTTGTCCAGATTCGACATTACGCCCATGCGGCGAATTTCGGTGAACTTGGTCGTCTTGGCTTGCACGGCCTGCTTGGCTTTTTCTTCGAGGAAGGGCAGTTGCAGGTCTTCAAAAATCATGGCCGCGATGTCGTCAATGTTCACCTCGGCTTCATAAAAATCCTGCCCCGGATCGTTACCCGCTTCGCCGGGGCCTTGCCCCTGGCCGGTTCCGTCGGGATCGGCGTGGCCGATTACATCGCCGACTTTGGTGCTGCCGTCGCCCTGGCCTACGTGCTTGCGCTTGTTGTGGTCGAAGCGGAACTTGTATTCATCCAACGCGCGCATCGGCACTTTCACCTTCTTACGTCCGCGCGAAAGGATGATGGCTTCGTTTGAGACGATGGAGCCGAGATTCTTGCGCACGGCTTCTTTGATGCGCTCCGTATGGCGCTCTTGGTCAATGATGCCTTTGCGTTGTAACGACCAGTCGTTGCGTTGAACGGACATAAACAGTACCGGGAAAAGTTTTGCCATGAATTAACACGAATCTTCACGAATTCAATCGTCGGCAATTCGTGAAGATTCGTGTTAATTCATGGCCAAGACCTTTTGATTATCGCGACAGCAACGTACCCACATAGCGCAACAAGTCATTCGCGCTTTCTGATGTATAGCCGTGACTTGTTACTAACCGGTCAATGACTTCGTTAATGCGGCGCAGTTGGTCGTTGTCGGGCGTTTTGGCTGACGTGGTGATCTTCACTACGTCTTTGAGGTCGGTGAAGATTTTCTTTTCGATGGCCTCTTTCAGCCGTTCGTGCGAGTTGTATTCAAACGCCTTGCCCTTGCGCGAATAAGACGAGATGCGAATCAGTATCTCTTGCCGGAAAGTATTTTTCGCGTTGTCTGAAATGCCAATTTGCTCTTCGATAGAACGCATCAGGCGTTCATCGGGTTCGATTTCGTCTTCGGTGATGGGGTCTTTGAGTTTGTCTTTGTTGCAAAAGGCTTCGACGTTGTCGAGATAAGCGTTACACATGTTTTTCGCCATCTCTTCAAACGAATAGACGAAGGCGCGCTGCACTTCCAACTTGGCGATTTCGTCGTATTCGCGCCGCGCCATCGAGATCAAATTCAAATAGCGTTCGCGTTGTTCGGCGTTGATGCCCGTGTGTTGCTCGAATCCGTCTTTGATCGCGCGCAGTGCGTCAATCGGCGTGATGTAACGCACGCCGTCTTTGACCAGCGCGTTCGACAGACGGTTGATGATGTAACGCGGCGAGATGCCGTCCATGCCTTCGCGGACGGTTTCGCTCTTGAGTTCTTTCACGTCGCGCGCTTTGAAACCTTCGACATCTTCGCCGTCATAGAGCTTCATCTTTTTGACGAGGTCTACGCTGGCGCGCTTGGGGTCTTCGAGGCGAGTAAGTACGGCGAACATGGCCGCGACGCGCAAGGTGTGCGGCGCGAGATGGATGTTGCGCAATATTTCGCTTTGGTTGAGCAGCTTCTGATAAATGCGTTCTTCTTGCGTGACCTTCAGGTTGTAAGGAACCTTGATGAGAATGATGCGGTCTTGCAAGGCTTCAGATTTCTTGTTGCCGACAAACGCGCTGTATTCGTTTTCATTCGTATGCGACACGATGACTTCATCGGCATAGATCATCGCAAAGCGTCCGGTCTTGATGCTTTGTTCCTGCGAGAGGGTGAGCAATGAATAAAGGAACTTCTCATCGCTCTTTAATATTTCGATAAATTCCATCAAGCCGCGATTGGCGATGTTGAGTTCGCCGTCGAAACGATAAGCGCGCGGGTCTGATTCGACGCCGATCTCACCGATGGTTGAGAGGTCAATCGAACCGGTGAGTTCGCTAATGTCTTGGCTCTTGGGGTCGCTGGGGGCGAACGTGCCGATGCCTACGCGCTCTTTTTCGCTGAAGAATATGCGTTCGACTTTCACGTCTTCGATCTTGCCGCCGTATTCGTGATCCACCATATAACGCGTCTGCGGACAGACTTCGCCTTCGATATAAATGCCGTAATGCTTTTCGATGTCGGCGCGCAATTCGAGCGGAATGAGTTCCATCGGTTCGCCGTGCATAGGGCAGCCTTTGATGGAATAAATCGCGCCGCCTTCCGTCCGCGTATATTTTTCCAAGCCGCGCTTG
>JABFSD010000416.1 GCA_013140935.1 Acidobacteriota bacterium | reverse complement strand
GTCCTATGTAATCGAACTCGAACAAATCAGGCCGGTGATAATGTCCCGTGACATCGAGCGCCATGCTTTCTTCGCGGTTTCGTTCGAGGTTGATGCGCGCGAGGATGATGACTTCGGCATCGAACGAAGGCCCCGCGACGTAATTGCCATCGGGGCCGATGATCGCGCTGCCGCCACCGAGAATGAACTCGCTGGTGCTTTGCGCGACGGCGGGAATGACTTCGAGTTCGCGCGGCAAATCCTGCTTGCGCATGATGCTTCCGACTGACACAACGAAACAGCGCCCTTCAAAGGCGTAATGCCGCGCCGCGATTTGATACATCGCTTTTACTTCAGGCCAGAGGGCGATGTGTATGTCTTCGCCGTTGATGTGCATGGTCTGGCGCACGAGTGGCATCCAGTGTTCCCAACAAATCAAACTGCCGATGCGTCCGGCAGGCGTATCCAACGCTTGCAACGTAGAGCCGTCGCCATTGCCCCAAATCAATCGTTCGCCAAACGTCGGAATCAACTTGCGATGGCGATTGAGCAACACGCCGTCAGGGCCGAAAGTAAGTACCGTATTGTAAAGCGTGCCGCGTCCTGCGCCTTCGAGTACGCGTTCGTTGACGCCGATGACGAGCGTCAGATTGTGTTCGCGTGCGGCGTTGCCTAACGCCTCAGTCACAGGGCCGGGCACGACGACGCTTTGCTCGGTCAGTTGCGCAAAGAGGCGCTTGACCACAGGGCTGTCGAAAACGGCTACGTCACGACATACGTCAATCCACGCGGGATAACCGGGCAGCCAGGTTTCAGGAAAGACAACTAATTGAGCGCGACGGCGAGCGGCTTCAGCGATGAGTTCGAGCGCGCGCGCGAGGCTGCGTTCGAGGCTCAGGTAAATCGGCGCGGCTTGTACCGCAGCGACGATCACGACCGATTGTGCGGTCTTGCGTTCATCGGTCGTACCCGCCGCAGGCGTAGGCATAGCGGGCGCTGGCGCACCGGGTCGTCTGAGTTCGTTGGTGTCTCGTCTTTGTCGTTGCATACACGTGAACCGGCGCTCTGGGGATTGTCGGTTGACCAGTCCTACAGTGACTGTAGAAGTTACAACGATGGGGAGGAATACACAGCTTCGGGGCAACCAGACGCAGGCGAAAACGTTTTCGGGGTAATCAATATGGACGACGTTCTTACTGCGGGCGAATGAATAACATTGGCTTGCGGGTTTCGCAACCAAAGGCACCGCAGAAAAGTTGTTCGATGAAACGGCGTGCGGCGTTCCATGCTCAAGTCAAATCTTGAGGGAGCCGTGAAAAATGAAAACGCTTTACCTGACCTTGTTGATAATGCTGCTGGCTGGCGCGGCGTACGCGCAAACCAATCCATCGCAGAATTTCGCTTTAGCAAAGGGCCAAAACGAATTGGGAATCTGGTTCGGCGGCTCTTTTAATTCGCCGACTTTGATTGGCACAGCCCGCGAGCGAAAGCTGTTATTGCTGGGTTTGCGTTACGGACGCGTCCTGGGCGGCAGCGAAAATGTCGCGGTGGTATATGTCGCAGACGTGTTGCCTATCGCTACTGTTTTTCAACCTGACTTTGCGCCGCGCGGCAATGCCGCCGTTTATGGCGCAAGCGTCTCGCCCATTGGGTTTCGCTTTGTGTTCAATCGGCGCAGACGCTTCAAGCCTTTTGCTGAAACGACCGGCGGTTTTCTCTATTCTAAACGCCCTGTGCCGCTCGACCTTCCTGAAGCCACCCGCTTCAACTTCACTTTCGATTTTGGCGGCGGCGTGCAGTTTTTCACCTCATCGCGCAAAGCCATCACGCTTGGTTACAAGTTTCATCATCTCTCGAATGCTTATCGCTCGCGCATCAATCCCGGCCTCGACAGCAACGTGTTTTACGTAGGACTATCGCTGTTCAAATGACGTTCAGAGTTTGCGCAACTTCACACTCTCGACGGCGTGGTCTGCGCCCTTGTGCAAAATCAGGTGCGCGCGCGAACGAGTCGGCAGGATGTTCTCACGCAAATTCAAGCCGTTGATTTCTTCCCAGATGCTGTCGGCTTTGGCGACGGCTTCGTCGTCAGACAGACTGGCGTAACGATGAAAGTAAGAGGCCGGATCGCTGAACGCCGTGCGCCGCAAGGTCAGGAAGCGGTTTACATACCATTGCTTGATATGCGCTTCCTCGGCGTCCACGTAAATCGAAAAGTCGAAATAGTCCGAGACGAATACCGGGTTGTCAGAGCCGACGCCGGTTTGCAGTACGTTCAAGCCTTCGATCAGGACGATGTCGGGTTGGCGAATGACGACGCCTTCGTGAGGAACTACGTCATAAACCAGATGCGAATAGATCGGCGCTTTGACTTGTTTCTCGCCCGCTTTCACCTTCGCGATAAAGTTCAGCAACGCGCGCCGGTCGTAACTTTCAGGAAAGCCTTTGCGCGCCATCAAGCCGCGTTCGTTCAGCACGGCGTTGGGATAAAGAAACCCGTCGGTCGTCACCAAATCCACTTTCGATAATGCGCCGGTCAGCGGATGGGGCCATTGCGCGAGCAAGGCTTGCAACAAACGCGCGGTAGTACTTTTCCCTACGGCGACACTGCCTGCTATGCCGATGACGTATGGCACTTTGGCTTTGGCATTGGCTTCGCCCAGAAAGATGTTTTTGGCTTCGTGCAGTTGCTGTTTCGCCGCGACGTAAAGATGCAACAAGCGCGACAGCGGCAGATAAATCGCTTCGACCTCGCGCAGCGAAATCTCTTCGTTCGTACCGCGTAATCTTACGAGGTCGGCTTCGGTCAAGGTCAATGGCGTATTCGCACGCAACTTAGACCATTGCGACCGCGAGAAGTGAAGATAGGGTGAAAGCGGCATAGCTTTACAGACCAGTGATACGAATGCCCGTGTGTTTTTTGTAACGAATGTTGATGCCGATGAGCAGCGCGGTCATGGCTTCGACGGTGCGCGATTGTGCGAGCAAGCCCGCGTCAACGTAACGACAACCTGCGATGGCTTCGACCAAGGGACGCAGCCGTTCTTTGGCGTTTTTCTTATCGCCGCACACGAGGATGTCGCAGTCTACGTCGTGCGTGAGATCGGCGAGCGCATCGGCTCCGACATTGTGAAAGGCCGAGACGACTTCGGCGTGCGCGGGTACGTATTCGCGGCACTGCTCGGCTGCCGAACCCGCCCATACGCCCAATATGCGCGTAGGCTTGCCGCCCACCGCCGGTTCGAGCGGCACGGTGACATCTACGACGAGTGCGTTGGGCTGAATTGCAGGCACGATGTCTTTCAACGTAACGATTTGCGCGGCGAACGGAACCGTCAAGACAACGATGGATGCGCTGGCGGCGGCTTCGGCATTGGTCGCGCCGTTGAGGTTGGCGCTGCCGAGCAAAGTGTTGAATTCATCCGCAGCCGTCTGCGCGCGCGCTGCGTCACGCGAGCCGATGGTGACGGCGTAACCCGCCCGTGCCCAGCGCAAAGCCAAACCTTTGCCCTGATCGCCTGTGCCGCCGATAATGGCGATGCGTTCTTTTTCCATAGTGGATTTCGCTGCGGGAGGTAGAACAAGATGACATCTTGTTCTACCTCCCGCGAAGATTGAAGCTGTGTGAATATCGTTGATCTCGACTCACTATAGCATTGCGACTTTAGCTTCATGAAAGCGTCCGGCAGTAACGAGGAAAAACTTCCCACCATCTCGCAACTGAAACATCCCTTCTCAGCCCGCGAACTCAAAGCGCGTCTGTCTGAGGCGTTGGCCTTTTTGCTTACCGTGCCTGCGCGGCTCGCCGCCGCCTTCCCGCAACCCGATCATCCTGTAAGCGGTCGCGTCCTCGCGCAAGCGGCCTTGAAACTCGGGGCCACGGGTTTTGGCGGAGGCATCGCCATCCTCGCGCAAATCCGCCGCGTCGTCGTGCGCGAACGCAAGTGGATGACCGATGAAGA
>JABFSD010000920.1 GCA_013140935.1 Acidobacteriota bacterium | reverse complement strand
CCCAAACGAAGAAATCGCGGTCATCGCCCATCTTGCCATTAATAAACTTCGGGTAAAACTCAAGAGTACTCATTCCGTAGCGACTTTCGAGTTCGCGCATCCGGTTGAGCAAAATCTCAAGGCTTTCATCGAAACTCAGCTTGCGGCGAGAGGCTTTCAATATCTCGCGGCGTTGCTCTTTCGTTGTTTCTGAAAACTTGATCGTTACCTTAGCCATACTGCTTACCAGCCAATTTTCAAGCCAGCTTGCCGATAATCTCGTCCACCGACGCAGCCGTCACGCTTTCGTGATAATCGAAATTCACCTGCAACACCGGCGCGAGGTCGCAATAGCCGAGACACTCGACTTCCGACAAAGTGAACTTGCCATCCGCTGTCGTCTGGTTCACTCCGCAACCGAGCTTGTGTTCGATGTGATGAGCGATGTCTTCAGCTCCGGCGAGTTGGCACGAAAGCGTGCGGCAGACTTGCAGCTTGTATTTGCCGACGGGCTTGCGCGAATACATCGTGTAAAAGGTCACGACTTCTTCGACTTCGTTGACGCGCATGTCCAAACGCTCGGCCAGGTATTTCACATCGCCATCCGTCACGTAGCCGTGCTCTTCCTGCGCAATAAACAGCGCAGGCAAAATCGCCGACCGCTTAACCGGATAATGCGAAATCAATTCGTCAATTTTCTTTTCGTTCGTTACTGAGTACATAAAAATAACTAGCCACTAGCCACTAACGACTAGCCACTATCTGTCTACGTCTCCCAACACAATATCAATGCTGCCGATGACGGCGACCACGTCGGCGAGCAGCGAGCCTTCGACCATTTCGGGCAGCGCGGCAAGGTTCACATAAGACGGCGCACGCACACGCACCCGATAAGGCTTAATGTCGCCGTCGCTGATTAAGTAATAACCCAACTCGCCGCGCGCCGATTCGATGCTTTGATAGACTTCGCCGGGCGGAATCGTGAAGCCTTCTGACGCGATCAAAAAGTGATGAATCATCACGTCAATGTGCTGTTTCATCAGATCGCGATCAGGAATTTTGAGCTTCGGGTGATTCGATAAATGCGGCCCCGGTTGTTTGACGCGCTTGAGAGCTTCGACGCAAATCTTGTGACTCTCCTCCATCTCTTCCATGCGGCAGAGATAGCGCGACCACACATCGCCGTCTTCATAAACCGGTACGTGAAAGTCGTAAGTGTCGTAACCCGAATACGGCTCGGCTTTGCGAATGTCCCAGTTGACGCCGCTGCCGCGAATCGTCGGGCCGGAAAGCGCCCAGTTGATTGCGTTCTCTTTTTTGATGACGCCTACACCTTGCGTGCGGCGTTGGAAGATGCGGTTGCCGGTGACGAGCTTTTTGCACTCTTCTAAAAACGCCGGGAAGCCTTCGAGAAAGTCCTCACACAAGCCGTGAAAGCTCGTAGGCAAAGCCCACCGCGCACCGCCGATGGCGAAATAACTCTGGTGCAAACGCGCACCCGTTGCGCATTCATAAAGGTCTAGAATCTTCTCGCGTTGAATGAAAGCGTAAAAGAATCCGGTCATCGCGCCCATATCCATCGCGTGCGTACCGAACCACACAAGGTGCGACGACAGGCGATTCAATTCGCAAAACAGTACGCGCAAGTCCTGCGCGTATTTCGGCACTTCAACACCCAACAACTTTTCCGCTGCGAGGCAATAGCCCAAGTCGTTACCCATCGAATTCAGATAATCCATTCGACAGGTGATAGTGACGACTTGCTGCCAGCGTTCCTTTTCCATCGTCTTTTCCATGCCGGTGTGCAGGTAGCCGATGTCTGGAATCGTGCTGACGACGGTCTCGCCGTCCAACACCAGTTCGAGACGCAATACGCCGTGCGTCGAAGGGTGCTGCGGCCCCAGCGAAATGGTCATCAACTGGTCAGCCAACGGATCGGGCTTGCGTGCAAACGCGGGGTCAACGACCGCCGTGGTGGGAACTCTGATTTCTCTGACACTTTGCATAAAACGAAAAAAGAAATGCGGACGGGTTTAATAACCTTTTAACGGAAAATCTTTGCGCAACGGATGCCCTTCGTAATCAGCCGGCATTAGGATGCGGCGCAGATCGGGATGGTTATCGAAATGAATCCCGAACATGTCGTAAATCTCGCGCTCCAACCAGTTCGCCGCTTTCCAGATGCCGCAGGCCGAAGGCACGGTCGCGTCACCTTCTTCAATGAGAACCTTCACGCGCAGGCGATGATTCAACTCAATCGAATAAAGCTGATAAGCCACGGCGAAACGCGGTTCGGCGAATTCGCCCAGGTCTACGCCACCAATGTCCGCCAAGTAGTTGAAGCGCAGCTTCGGCTCATCGCGCAGGTGCATCAGCAAGGCGAGCAACCCGTCGCGTTTGGCGATGATCGTGATCTCGCCCAGAGCTTCTTTAATTTCGACGATGGTGTCAGCGAAATTGGTGCGCAAGAGCGACGTGTCGGCATAGCGCACGCTGGAACGCGGCAGTGTCGAGACTGGCGCTTGTCCGTTGGTTTCAGTGGTTTCAGCCATTCTATCTTTGGGTTGGAATTAAGCAGCTTGAACGTAATCTTCTGAGACGAAGACGCGCTCGCGTTCGATCTTTTCCTGCAACTTCATGACGGCGTAAATCAAGCCTTCGGGGCGCGGTGGACAACCGGGGACAAAGATGTCTACCGGCACGACTTTGTCTACGCCTTGCACGATGGCGTAGTTGTTGAATACGCCGCCCGCCGAAGCGCATACGCCCATCGAGATGACCCACTTGGGTTCGGGCATTTGATCGTAAATACGCCGCAACACCGGAGCCATTTTGATTGATACGCGTCCGGCCACAATCATCACATCGGCCTGTCGCGGACTCGCGCGAAACACTTCCGCGCCGAACCGGGCTACGTCATTGCGCGCATCGGTCATCGCCATCATTTCGATAGCGCAGCAGGCCAAGCCGAAAGTCGCAGGCCACAACGACGACTTGCGCGCCCAGTTGACCAGCGAATCAAGCGACGTCGTCAATACGTCAGGTAAAACTTCACCGATAGTTGATTCAAGTCCCATAAATTTCTCAGTACAGCTTCTCAGCACATTTGGCTGTGGAACAAGATGGTATCTTGTTCCTGATTCAGTAGGACAAGATACCATCTTGTTCTACGACAAAACCGTTTAACTGCGATTCCACTCGAACAAGCCCTTCTTCCAAACGTAAACATATCCGACCAGCAACACGACCATGAATACGATCATTTCGGTGAAGGCGAAAACCTTCAGCCCTTGCGCCGCCAGCGATTTGAAGACCACTGCCCACGGCACGAGAAAGATCGCTTCGATGTCGAACAGGATGAACATCATCGCTACGAGATAAAACCGCACCGAGAATCGTTGATGCGCCGAACCGACTGGGTCCATACCGCACTCATACGGAATGAGTTTTTCGCGGATGTTCTTGCGCTTGCCCATGAAATGCGACAAGGCGATGTTGGTGACGGCGAAGCCCATCACGAAGATAAACACCATCAGGATAGGAAAATACTCACGCATTGCTTTGCTGTTCCTTCTGAAACTTCTCTCAAGAGTGATCGCAACCGCATCAGGGGATTGCACCGCCTCGCCTGTCGCTCGCTGGACTCGGTTCACGCTACTGCTGGTATGAACCCGTGCGACAAAATCAATTAGTAGTAATTTGGTGACGGTGGAAGCTGCTTGTTACTAAGGCACGCATCCTAGTACATCGTTTGCGAAGTTTGCAACCGCCGGATTCAACCCGATTCAAATTCTCGTGCGCGGCTGAAAGGGCTGCGCTCAAGAGCAGTTTAATTGAAGCCGCGAGACGAACTCGGCGAGCTACGGTTTCTCGGCGTTCACGCCGCGCAAGGGAACGCCACAGGAGTGCGCCGCGGGTTGGAAGGACAACCAGGTGAATAGGGACGGTGCGGGCTGCGTGCTCT
>JABFSD010000850.1 GCA_013140935.1 Acidobacteriota bacterium | reverse complement strand
TAAGCCGCTGGAATCATTGGAGATAGAAGCACGAAAAGTTCCCGGATAGCCTCTCACAAGTAAACACGGAAAACGAAAAATACAAGAAAACTTAGTTTCCGGTGTATTAGTTTGGTGGGACACACCCTATTCGACTTGATGCCGTTAAGGTCTTCAGCTAACACCGGTCTGGCAAGATAGAAATCATATTTGCTGTAAACGGTTTGATTCAGCGCATTCGTGACTTTAAAGGGAAAAGCATAAGCAAACATTGTACCGCCTAGTTGCGACGGTGGATTATTCGCCGGGGTATCGCCAGATCGTATGGTCGAGTCAGCAGGCGCTCCGAAATTATCTCGAAAATCAAACTGCGTCGCATTGCCGATTGCATCTATCGCCTTTACCACATTGCCAGTTATGTCATATTGAGCGCAGGTTTTTACCGAACCTGGGTTATTTCCGAGCAGATGCCTCATAACAGCAGTGAGATTACCGCGTTTCATATGCACCAGATCACTCGCCGTGTAAGTTGGCATCGTAGCTGGATTCGTTACCGGCGGGTTACTGGCATGTCCGCTTACGTTGGAATAACCCATCAACGCAGCATGACCGGCAGAGGTGTCGTAAACGTCATATTCAAAACTGGTTTGTGTCATCAACACATCATCGCCTGTCGCTTCTGTTCCCTTGGCGTCATAGGTTTGCTGTGTGGTGGGTAAGTTCCTAATGTGAATGGTTGCATTAAGATTGCCACTCCCAATCGTGTCATAGCCATTGGTCAGATAATCTGTGCGCGTACGCCTGATCAACGTCCCGGGCGAACCCGTGCCGTAATCATATTCTTTCACCTCGGTCTGATTGTTGTAACCGTCGTATTCAAAATGTTGCTTCGAGACCAAGCCATTTTCCAACGAGGCGGTAACATCCATGAGACGCGGCCCTGCGGGCGCAGGAGAATCCACCCAGTTATTAACGGCACTTCTTAACATTTGCAAACTGCTATTGAGAATGTCCGTTTGACACTCTTTCCCATCAAACCAGTTAGATAGTGCGCCATTACTAGGGTAAAGAATGGATTCGTAAGCAAACTCCCTGAAATAGTGTTTCGATGCGCTGATAGGTAACGTCGGCGTGGTGCCGGACGGGTTGGTGATTTTCACGACGACGGTCTGTTTTTTGTCCACAATGTTTGTTTGGTCGTGAACAGGTAATCCATAGTCAGTAAGGCTTTCTGGAGTTGTATCCGTATCGTTCTTGAATACCTTCCTCTCTCTCAGGCGTCGGTAAATTCCGACATGTGGGTCAACGCCTTGTGTCATATTGTAATCGCCAATTGCCCCGCCATTTGGGCTAGTGCTTAAGCCTTTGTCGTGGGCGTATTCAATCTTTCCGTTCGTTGGAAGAATAACGCGGGTAATCTCGCCATAAGCGTTATAAAAGAATTGATAAAACCGACCGTCCGGCATCCATAATTTACTTACGAAATCCCCTGGATTATAAGTGGTTCCCAGTGCGAGTTGATCGAAAAGCCCTTGGCTTCCCCCAGTTTCTTTCACCGCGCCCGAGCTTAACAACGTGCCTAATTGCCTTCTGGCGATGCGAATTTTTCGCTCCGTATTGGCAAAACCCTGGTAAGTGATGACGTCACACACGCCGAACTGGCCCCCTTCATTAACAGAATAAGCAAACGTTACCAGACGATTCAATGAGTCTTTCGCCTGCGTAATTCGCTTATTTGAGTCATAAGTAAAGGTCGTTCGGTTTCCATTTCGATCTTGAATCCACTTGACTAACCCACCAACAATCCGATACCAGGTTCCGTCTTTCATGCGAAGGTTTCCTGTGACGGACCACACCCCCGCATTAGACACCTGGCATTCGTCGCCGATAGAAGTGCTCATTGTAGCGTTATCGTTTGCGTCCGAATCTGTCAGTTCAAACGTAGCAGCGCTTCCATCTTTGGTTTGCCAGACGCTTCCACGATCATAGCTATAGCAAGCCTGCAGTTGCCCATTGGAGTTTTTGTCAATGAACTCGAATTCGGTTCCATCGGAAGCTGAAAAAGTGAGGACGGAGAGGCTGAAAGAGTAGACATAACTACCATTTTCCAAATGAGGATTTGTGCCAGATTGACGAACTTGCATCACCCCCGGCCCGTATCCTGTACGCAACCCAGGTAACCAGCCAGCAGTCGCGTAGTGATCCCAGAAATAGTTAGAGGGGTTACCAAGCAAATCAACTCCGTGACTTTGATATTGAGAACTTACCGTCCAAGCCCAAGGATTAATATTGAGCATCGGGCTGTAGCCTGCCGTTCCTCTTCCAGCAACCTGAAGTAGCGGAAAGCTTAAACTGAGATGGCCGTTATACAAATTGATGCGCTCGAAATCGCTTAACTTGTATGAGCCAGCGGGTGCTCCCGGCGCATTTCCGGGAGACGTGCCTCCATTGATGGTGCTGGTGTTATGGGCTTGCGCGAAGGCAAGCAACGAGACGCTGCCGAGTAGATAGAAAAATGTAACGGTTAGTGCAAATCGGATAGTAAAAATGCGGCTTATTGCTGAATAAATCATAGTCATCTCCGTTGATGGGCGCTTGGGCGCTTGATTTGGGGCAGAAACACCACGGCAATGCCAAGTGGGTTGTATTGATAAAAACCTGCGGCTCAATGCCGATTAATTAGCCACCTTCAGTGGTAATTGATTATCTATTAGGGCGTGATTGTCAGGTCGAACTTCCATTCTGGCAGCCCTGTTACATTTACTACGTATTTTCCAGCGGCTAAATCCAGCACGGTTGCCCATGTATGTTTTCTTGGGTGAATCGTAGCGGCTTTTAGCTGCATGCCAGTGTCTCGATTTAATGTCAGAGCCACAGCATCCAATCCTGTGCGGTTTTCGATGACCAGCAAGAATGGGTTCCTTTTAGCCCGGCTAACTTGTGGCGGATCGAATCCGGTAGGGCTGAGTGTGACTAACAGCACCTCGGGTTTCTCTACGGTTTGTGCCGCATTTATGCTCGGCGATAGGGTTAGGAATGCGCTGGCAATTCGGTGACGCTTGCTCACCGCAAAACCAATGGCAGATAACAAAAAACATAAACCCGCGACCCCCAAGACGATGCGCTTGGCACTTGCCCGCACATGTTTCATACGGTCTTTTCCGGCCAGTTGAAAATTACAGTTGTCGAGTAACTGATTCATAAGCGTCCTTTCATAAATATGCATTTACCGACTTAGGCAAAACTCGCGTAGCAATGCCAGCAGCATTGATTCTGTTTATCGGAGTTAGTAGAGTTTACTACCTGCTCTCAGCTAAAATTTACCTCAGAGCAGGTAGAAAAAGGGGTTGCCATTTGGCAGGTTTAACAGGTAGGATGTGGGCAATCACACTGACATCCTACACTGCTTTGCGCAGCCAAAATGTTAGAGAAAAACCCTGATGCTATCTCGCAAATAGCGTTGGGGTTTTGTTTTATCCTGCAGCAAAAATCCATCATCGCCGCCGATGATAAGTTGAGCCGCGACGACAAGGTTATTTGGACTTGCGCTGTAAAGTTCTTATCCAGTGAAAAAAGCCGTTTTTGAAATACGGCTTAATGAGTCAGTGAGTTAGTCAGGCCATTCGTTCTCATTAGGCAACCGGGAGAATGGAATGGGTAAGGAGCGCAGGCGGCTTGGCCGGTTCTGAAAGAATGGGTGAAGCATCCTTGCGCGCATTTGCGTTTCAGTAAGTGAGTCCGAGAGTGTCGAAAGGCATCAGGCTGACCACTTACTGCGAGTTTAATTGGCACCGAATCTATTGTGAGTTAACGATGAGAATTCTAGCATAAGGCGGGAACTTCGGACAAGAGGCTGAGCTACAATTTTTCTCTTTTTTCATCAACTCCGAGCCGGGCGAATCCAGGCGTCTTATGTAACAAAATGAGACGACAAAAAGTAACTTAGTGAGTTACAAGACAAAGAT
>JABFSD010000545.1 GCA_013140935.1 Acidobacteriota bacterium | reverse complement strand
GCCTACGACGGAAATGTCATCGGGGACGCGCAAGCCCGCCTGGCGCAGTTCGCGCATCGCTCCCATCGCCATCAGATCATTGGCGGCGATGATCGCCGTCGGCAGCGGTTTGGTTCGCAACATTTCGGCGACGGCTTGCTGTCCGCCCGTCGCTTTGAAATCACCCTCATAAATCAATGGCTCAGTGTGCAGCGAGGAAGCGTATTTTTTCATCGTCTTGGTGAACGCCAGATGGCGGCGCTGCGCCGATTTCAAGCGCAACGGCCCGCTGATATAAGCAATGCGCCGATGGCCGAGTTCCAGCAAATGCTCGACGCCCGCGCGAATGCCTTTTTCATAATTGATGACGATGTTGCTGACATAAGGCCCGACTTCGCCGACATCCAGAAACACGACCGCGACTTCGCGTGCGGCCAGACGCGCCGCCAACGAGACATCCATTTCAGAAGTCATCACTGCCACCCCGCTCACGCGCTGTTCGAGCAATCGTTGCACACTCGCCAGCGCACGCTCCGGGTCGTAATTCGTATTCGCCATCGTCACTTCATAGCCTTCGGCGTTGGCGCATTCCTGAATGCTCTTGACCAGTTCGGGAAAGAACGGATTGGAAAGGTCAGACAGGATCAAACCGAACGTGTGATTCTGGCGCGTCGCCAGATTGCGTGCGTGGGCATTGGGCGTATAGCCGGTGCTTTCGATGACGGCGCGTACTTTCTCTTTCACTTCGTCGCTGACGAAGCGCGTGCCGTTGATAACGTGCGACACCGTCGCCGTCGAAACCTCTGCCAAGCGGGCAATATCACGAATCTTCATACGCCACGTGCGCGGGATGCACCCGCTATAGGAAAAATGATAAGGAGTGGAAAAGCGATTGCGTAACCGGTTAACCGGCGCAAAAGTTAAAGCTGAAAAGGCTGGCTGTCAATAGCGGAATGAGCGAACACGCCGCATCGTCATAAACCGGCGAGGCGCGTCGTCGCATCGCCGAAGCGCTCCAGCTTGATGCCCATGCGATCCATCAAGGAGAGGTAAAGGCTGGACGCCTTGCGATTCTCATCACCCGCTTTGACGTAATCGAGCGTGCGACCGGTCTTGAGCGTGCCGCCCAATCCACCCGTCAACAGCATCGGCAAGCGCGTATTGTTATGCGAACGGCCAATCCACAAGTTGGAAAGAAACAGCAAACACGAATTGTCTAACACCGTGCCATTACCTTCGGGCATCGCGTCGAGTTTCGCCGCCAGATAGGCGTATTGGCTGACGTGCCAGCGCGTGATGCGCTCATACTCGTCGTTGTTGTTCGCGTGCGAAGCCGTGTGATGGCTGGTTTTCGCATCGAGGAACGGATAGATCATTCCCGACAAATCACGCGACAAGATCAACGTCGCCACACGCGTCTTATCGGTCTGAAAAGCAATGGCGATCAGGTCGAGCATCAGCCGCGCGTGTTCGCGCAAGTCTTCGGGCAAGCCGTTCACCGGACGTTCCATGCTCAACACGGGTTGGTTTTTCCGTTTGGCAAACTCGTCCGCTTTATCTTTCTCTTTGCGCAAACCTTCGACGCGCTTTTCGACTTCGCGCACGCTGGTCATGAATTCATCGAGCTTGGCGCGGTCGTCATTGCTGATCTGTTGATTCAAGCGCGCAGTGCGTTCTTTCACGCGATCAAGAATGCTGAGGTTGAGCAGGCTGCCGCGATTTTCAAACAGCATGTCGAACGCCAGTGAAGGATAAAGCTCAACGGGCACAGGCGAATCAGCCGTCGCCCACGAAATGTGAGAGCTATAAACGTTGGAATAATTCGTCTCGTGAAAGCCTGTCATCGGCTGTTCGCAGGCCAAGACCATGCTCGGTTGCAAGGTTTCGTGACCTACGCGACTGGCGATCATCTGGTCAATCGAAACGCCCGAACGAATCGTCGCGCCTTTGCTCAACACTGCGCCTGTGAGCAGGCTGCCGGTTTGTGGCGGATGAACGCCGAGACCTACGTTGTGTTTGTTGAACAAGCCGTGAATGACGTTGAGCTTGGCTTTCAACGGTTCGAGCGGAGCCAGCGATTTGCCGAGCTTCATCGCTGCGCCGTCGCCTTCAGAAGTCCAATGGTCTTCGTTGACGCCGCAACCGAGAAAGACGACGCCGAAGCGTTGCGGAAAAGTTTCTTCGCCTTTGGCTTTCGCCGCGAAAGATTCCAGCCACGGCAAAGTCATCGTGCATCCGGCTCCGCGCAGGATGGCGCGGCGAGTGATTGGTTTGGTTTGCTCAGACATCATTGGTTTCCTTTCTGATTTCAGCCACGAATTTTCACGAATGGGGCCGTGACTCAACCCTTCTTCAATTCGTGTCAATTCGTGTTAATTCGTGGCTGATCTTTTCGTTTGTTCAAAAATTGCGGACTCGTCACGATAGTTTCGATCAGCGCAGACATACGTTGTTTCGCGCGCATTGCTTCCAGCAACGGTTCGTCAGTAATCAAGAGCGTTCGCCCCAGCGCGTATGTCAGCAACTTTTCATTCAAGTTATTCAAAAAATCCTGTTCACGGTGCGTGCGAATATACGTTTGCAAGCCCGCGATGCCAACGCCTTGGCGGCCATCGGGGAAATCGGCGCGAATGTCTACGGCGCGTCCGGCTAGGTCGTGCGTGCGACGTTCGCCGATGGGGCCGAAGCCTTCAAAGACTACGCCGAACGAATCGAAGCGCGCGTGACAGCCTGCGCACGCTACGTTGTCACGATGCTTCACCAGCAATTCGCGCACTGACAAATTCGACGTAGCTTCATCGCGCGGCAGTTCAGGCACCGTAGGCGGTGGCGGCGGAATCACTTCGCCCAGCACGCGGCGCGCAATCCAGTAACCGCGTTTGACCGGACTCGTCCGCTGCCCCGGCGCGTTGCGCGTCAGAAAGATCGCCATCGGCAACAAGCCGCCGCGACCGTAATCATTCGCGTTGTCTACGCGCATCCATTTGCCCGCTTCAGTTGACGCAGGCATGCCGTAATGTTGCGCGAGCGGGCCGTTCACAAACGTGTGCTTGCCGTAAAACAACTCTTGCACCGGACGGTCGCGTTGCATCAGGTCGGTGATGAAACGAATCGGCTCTTCATACATCGCCTCGCGCAATGGGTTGGTGAAGTTCGGAAAACGTTCGCGGTCTACGGCGTTGTGTTCGTCGAAGCGGCGGAAGTCGAGCCACGCACCCGCGAATTCCGTCGCCAGGCCGCGCGCGCGTTCGTCCTTCAGCATCCGGCGAATTTGCACAGTTAATACGGTGGCTTGATTGAGATCGCCTGCGGCGGCGTGCGCGAGCAATTCATCGTCAGGCATGCTCGACCACAAAAAGTAACTCAAGCGACTGGCGAGCGAATAAGCAGAGAGCGGGCGATAGGCATTGTTGGCGACAGCTTTCGCGTGTGCATCCAGCAAGTCTACGCGATAGAGGAATTCGGGCGAGACGAGCAGGCTGGTGAGCGCCGCGCGCAATGCCTCTTCGTGCGTCATCGCGTTTTGTGCGCGCAGTTGGCGATAGTCAGCCAACAATTCATCGCGTTCGCTTTGCGTGAGCGGACGGCGATAAGCGCGCGCGGCGAATTTCAGCAAAGCATCAAGATGAAGCGGTTCGGCTTCGAGTCGTGCTCTTTCTACCGCGCGAATTTTTGTGTTCGCGTTGTCGAAATACTCCTGCACAGCCTGGCGATATTGCGGGTCGGCTTGGGCTGGCAGTCTGGACAGATGCTGATCGCGCAATGCCGCAATCGCCGCCGTCGTGGCAAAGCCTTGATGCTGGTCGCGGTTCACCGCCAGCGTGCGCGCGCCGCCGCCGAGAAATTGCGTGTAGTTGCGCAACGTGTAATCGCTGATGAATTCAAACTCGTCCCACAGCGCGTCAAGTTCCCGCGTTTCCTTTTCATCCAGGATGAGTTCACGCAACGGCGCATCGTCGCGAAAATAGC
>JABFSD010000869.1 GCA_013140935.1 Acidobacteriota bacterium | reverse complement strand
AGATGCTCGGTGGCGATACGGCTTGAACATTGAAACTGAAAGTGTTGGATGACCCGCCGCCGGGGTTGTTGGCCCGAATGCTCCATGTGCCTGTCGCATTCAACGTGACGACCATGACAAATGAAGTCGAGGTGACACTCTGGATTTGACTATCACTAAGCGTTCCAGTCCCGCCACCGGGGAAGGTCACAGTGACTGTCAGCCCTGACTGGAAACCGCTGCCGAAGACCGTGACATTTTGATCTAAGCTGCTGGCGGTCGGTGTTGCCGGGGAGATTGAAGTGATTGCGGGAACGAATATCAAACGCGCCAAATTGGAAAAGGCGTTGGTCGAGGTTAGCCAAGTCAGGCTACCGGTTCCAAAAAACAACAAAGACAAAAACAGCAAAACAACTTTGTTACGAAGTTGAATAGCCTGAGAAAATCGCGCGCTTGTTCTCCACAGATTGAACTTCATAGATCACTTCCTTTGACTCGCTGACGCGGACTCGGTAATTTTCGCCCGTCCGATGTCGCTCGCGGCCAACTTCATCAAGTCAAATGTTCGTCGTCAGCTTGTTGTTAGAGTCGTTAGCCGAATGACGATGCTGCGTTGTCTTCCGGCTTGTTAATGCGCCGCAAACTTACTCCAAGGCGGCCTCAACCGCTACTTAATTTGTCTTAAATGGCCTTACCCACGCTGATAAGCCAACAATTTTGCTATGAATTCGGCTCGTTTCGCCTTGACCCAGTTCGACGTGTGCTGCGGAAGGACGACGAGGCTGTGCCAATTCCGGCGAAAGCCTTCGATCTGCTGGTCATCTTCCTTGAAAGTGACAACCAACCCATCAGCAAAGAAGAGCTTATGCTGAAGGTGTGGCCGGAGAATAAAGCGGTGACGGACAACACGTTTAGCGTGACACTCTCGACCGTCAGAAAGGCGCTAGGCGACTCGGCTAAAAACCCTCACTACATCGTCAAAGATTCCAGAGGCTATCGGTTTTTGGCAGACGTGCGAAAAGCGTCAGCGAGCAGCGAACTGACGCCAATCGAAGCAAACGCGCCGACCCAAAACATGCTCACCGAGCCGAGAGCGTTCCTCGGCGGACATCTGCGGTTCGTGCTAGCGATCGGAGCGCTTTATGGTTTGCTGTATGCCGTGGCTTTGTTGGTAGAAGTTGCGTATGGCGTCGATCAATACGGGCGTGGAGCCTTGCTGCGCGCGCCAATGGTTGGGCTGTGGGCGAGCGCGACGGCTATCGGTGGGTTGGCAGCGGACTGGCAGCTTACTCGCAATAGAAGACGCGGGGGATTGATGGCATCGTTGCTGATTGTGTTATTAGGTACGTGGGTTTTGGTTGCCGGAGTGTGGTTATACCTGCCGCCTGTGCCGATTACGCAACTGGATATTCAGGCTTATACGGCGCAGGCTGCCTATCTGAAAATGGTCATCTACATTCTGGTTTTGCAGTTCTTCTTTCTGCTTTTGCCATTCCATTTTGTGGTGACGATGCAACGCGAATTGAGAGAAGGGCGGCATACTGCGACGCTGGATTTGTTGACGGGAAACCGCTTGAGTGTGGTGCCACGAGGCGCGGCTTTCATCGGCTTATGGGTGTTAGGAGGGCTGATGGCGTTACTCGTAGTTATTTCGCTCTTCCTCCACCAAAGCCTGATGAGCCATTTGCGAATGGCTCAGTATATGAATCTGTTTGCCAACCTGATCTTGGTGCGCTTGATTCTTTACCATACGCTAGGCGGAGTCGGGTTGTGGTGGTATTACCACTCGTTGAATGAGTTGAAGCGCGAATGTCTGATGAAGCTTGTTAGCCCAGCGCAATAGATTGAGCAAAGCATTGTTGGAGCCAGCCCATAAGCCCCTTTAGGAAAAGCAATCTGTATTACGAGCAGTTGCCGCATTAGTCCGTTTAGCCAGCCAGCGCGCGAATGCGTTGCCGCAGTTCTTCGATGTGTACCCGCTTGATGACAAAGCCGCTGCCTAACCCCGCATCGGTATAGCTGCCCGCCGCATAACCCAACAGCGCCGCGACATTCTCTAGGTGCGTGCGCAACTCCGTAATGTGTATCGCCTTGATGACCGTGCTGGTGGGCAATAGCGTCGTGTCAGTCCACGGCGCGAGTCCCAACCCAGCTACGAGACGCAGCGAGTCAACGGCGTTCCGCAATTCGATGATGTGTAGCGCCTTCGCCGTCGTCATCCCAACCACGAGCGCGTCATCAGCAAAAACGGTCGGCAGATAAGCGAAGGCATTCGCCTTGGAGTGAGGGGTGCCCGACGTAGGCGTCAGGCCAATACTGACGGCTCCTACCGCGTGGGCTGGCGTAATGACAGTGATCTCGCTCGTGCCGTTGGAATAAAACCAAGTGGCGGCGTTTCCACCGATCATCACCGTAGCTAAGTTGGCGAAAGCGCCAGTCAGTACGACCGATTGATTGCCGGAAGTGCGTCCGGCGGGCGGGGCGACGCTGGTGATGTTTAGCGTGGCAGCCCCTGCCAGGTCTACGGCGGCTTTGATGTCCAAGCGCCCGAAGCCATAAACATTGTTCGGTACGCCGCTGCTGCTGCAAGAGGTGCTGGTGACATCCACTGCCGCTTCGTTCAGGAAGTTTTCGGTGTCGGTGATTTGATGGCGCAACGCAGCATGTGCCGACCAGAGCAGGGCGACAGCGCCCGCTACGTGAGGCGTCGCCATTGAGGTTCCGTTGAAAGACGAATAGCCGCCGCCGCGCACGGCCGAGCGTACGGCCACGCCGGGGGCAGTGATGTCGGGCTTGCGACGGTTGCTGCCATCAATCGTGATGGGGCCGCGACTGCTGAAAGTTGCAATCAGTCCTGTGGCTGAACTGATTGCGCCGACGGTATAAGCCGCGTCGTAATGCGAAGGCGGATCAACGATGGTCGAACAGGCCGAGCCGCTGTTGCCAGCGGCGACGACGGTCATGATGCCAGCGGTGCGTTGGGCTTCGATGGCGGTTTGCAGCGTGCCTTGCGAGCAGCCTTCTGACGGCGGACAGCCCCACGAATTCGTAGTGATGTCGGGCGCTTTCGTCGCATCGCCTTGTGATGGAGTGCCACCTACGGGATAAGGCGCGAGGAACCATTCCATGCATTCGAGATAAGTCGCGGGCGTGCCATTGCCCTGATCCATATTGCGGCAGGCGATGAATTTCGCGCCGGGGGCTACGCCGATTTGATTGGACGCACCATCGTCGCCTACCGCTGAGCCCAGCGTATGCGTTCCGTGGTTGTTGTCATCGCAAGGCGTAACCGCGTTGGGGCCGCACACGCCGCCGCCCGTATGAATGCTGTCGTGCCAGTTGTAGTTATGATTGGCGGTCAAACCGTTCCAGCCGCGATAGTGATTTTTGAGCGCCGGATGATTCCATTCAACGCCCGTGTCTGCGCCGCCGATGACGATGCCTTGTCCGGTGAAACCTTGCGCCCAGACTTCAGGCGCGCGGATGTATGACACGCCGGGTTCGATTGCTTGCGGCGCTTGGGGTGACGCCACCGCATTGAGCGCCGCTTGTAATTCGGCTTCGGTCGGTTTGACGGGCGCGAGATTGCGAATGCTCGGATTGCCTTCGATACGCGCAACCTCGGGACGCGCGGCGAGCGAGAGTGCGACGGCGCGCGTGGCTCTGACCCAAATCGCATTGACGATATAAAACGAACGATGTTCGACACCGCGTGCGCGCAACCAGGCCAGCAGCGGCGCTTGTGTCTGTTGCGCTTTGGCAAAAAGAGCGTTGCGTACCAAACGGCCTTTCTCAAGTTTGGATTTGAGTTCATTGACGCCGCTCAAGTCTGCTTTATCAGCGAGGATGACCAGAAATTCAGTGGGCTTGCCGCTGGCAGTGCGCTCGATTACCCACGGAGCGATCTTGCGCTGTCCCGCCGGTTGAAGCGTTTGAGGCGATTGATTGCCGGTGAACGCTGTTATTACG
>JABFSD010001130.1 GCA_013140935.1 Acidobacteriota bacterium | reverse complement strand
CACTGATTGCAATAAGGCAAACACCGCCGTGCCGTGTTCCGTCGTGTCTTTCAACAACTGATGCGCGCGTTCTGATTGCGCGACCGTCGTTTCGTAATGGCCGCGCGCGAACGAAGTCTGTGCCAGTTGATAAGCCGTCTCGCCGATCAACAAGGTTTCCGCGAAGGCTTCGGCTAACGACAACGCACGCAACAAGGTTTGCTCCGATTCGCGCAGACGGCCTACGGCGCGGTAGCTCTCACCCAGTCCGATCAAATAACGCAACCGTTCCTGAATGGTGAGTGCCGACGGATCAGATGAACTGATTTGCTCTGCCGCGCGGCTTACGCGCTCGAGACATGTGACCGCCGTGCGCCATTGCCAACGCGCCGCTGCGGCGTGCCACGCGCGCAAACTCCAGGCGAACGTGTTGCGCACATCGCCCGCCGCTTCGTGATGCGCGCTGATGGCTTCGGCGACGCCGTCGGCTTCGTGCGCGAAAACCTGTTCGAGCGCGCGCGCCGCCTGCGCGTGCGAACGCCGCCGTTGCCGCTGCGTCAACTGGTCATAAGCCACACGCCGCAACATCGTATGATGAAAGCGAAAGTCCGCGTCCGCTGATACACCGCGCTCTGACAACACGCCGCAACGCATGGCTTCCCGCGCGACGGTTTCCACCTCGGCTTCTGTTTGCCCCATCAGTAACGCCAGCGTCTCAATGCGAAACTCATCACCCAATACCGCCGCCGCCGCAATCAACGGACTCATCGTCACGGGCAATCGTTCGAGCTTGTCTTGCGCGGCCAGCACGAGATTGTCGGGCAGCGGCAAATCTTGCATGCCGTGCCATTGATAACGCGGCTTGCCACTCGCTCCCGTAGCTGAACGAATCGCTCCGTTGGCGACGAGCAGTCGCAAGGTTTCCGTCAGAAAGTAAGGATTGCCGCCCGTCGTCTCGTGCAAAGTGTGCAAGTCTGCGGCGGGCAAATCGGGAGTGCATTCGCTGTGGCTGAAAACGGCTTCGATCAATTTGCGGCTCTCGGCTTCGTTGAGCGGTGCGAGCGGCAAACTGGTGTAGCCGCGATAAGTGGCCTGCTCTTTCAGCCACGCGGCGACCGGATGCGCAGCGTCAAGCGAATCTTCGCTGCGCATTAAGGCCACCAGCAACAGCGGTTCGCTTTCTGACACGCGCATCAAATAACCGATGACTTCGCGGCTCGCTTCGTCGGCCCATTGCACGTCGTCGAGCAACAACACCAGCGGACGTTGGCGGCTCAGTCGAATAAAACATTTGCCCAACGGTACGACCGCGCGAAACTGATCGCTCAACAGATTGCCGGTATGGCCTTTTACTGATGGCAGCGGTTGCGTGCTGGGCGCGAACAGCGCTTCGGGCAATTCCACGCCGCAACGCGCCGCGACCAATGCACGCAGGTCATGAATCACTTCGCCCGAATGCAAAAGTTGGCTGTGCGACAACACGCCACTCACCGGCTGCCCCAACGCCGCGCGCAACAACGAAAGAAAGGTCTCGAAAGGCGCACGCTGGCTGCCACGATAATCGAAAAAGCGCGCATACAAGCACAGCGCCCCTTGCGTATTCGTCCAGCGCCGAAAGTGCCGCGCCAGTTGCGTCTTGCCCGCGCCCGATTCGCCCGTAATCACGACGGGCTGTCCCTGTTTTTTCAACGTGCGGCGCAACGCTCCACGCAACACGTCGAATTCCGCCGCGCGCCCGATCAATTGGTCGTAATCGGGATCAATCGTTTTAACCGGCGCGGCTTTTTTAACGATAGGCAGAGGAGCAAGCGGGTCTTGCGATTTCGCTTCTTCCATTTTCACTGACGCGATGAACTCATAGCCGCGCGCGTGCCACGTGCGAATGTAACGTGCTTCTTCAGTGCCGTCGCCCAAGGCACGGCGCACTTGCGAGATCGCTTTTTTGAGTACGGCGTCAGTGGTGAAAACATCTGCCCAAACGTTTTCGAGCAATTCGTCTTTGGTGACGATGCGTCCGTGTTGCGTGGCGAGATAGCGCAACACTTGCACGGCGCGCGGTTCGAGCGGCACGACCTCTTCGCCGCGATAGAGCAGGTCTACGTCTGGCAGAAGGCGGAAGGAACCGAATTGAATGTGGGGCTTGCTCATCTCGGTTCCGGTTAAAGCGGCAGCAACACTTCGACTGTCGTGCCTTTGCCTTCTTCGCTTTCGACTTCGATGAGGCCGCCGTGTTTCTTGACGATCTCGTGCGTAATCATCATTCCCAAGCCCGTGCCGTGTTGCTTGGTCGAGTAAAACGCCTCGAAGACACGACGTTTCGTTTCAGCGGACATACCGCTGCCGTGATCAACGACGCTGACGGCGAGTGCGCCGCGTTCGGCTTTGAATCCTTTCGTCAACGCATTGGCTTTGACGGCGCGCGTCGTCAGGGTGACTTCGCTGCCTTGCGGCGAAGCCTCAATCGCGTTGATGAGCAAATTGAGAAACACCTTGCGCAATTGCAGCGGATCGAATTCGCCGTGCAGCGTCCCTTTCGCATAGGCGCGGTTGACCGTCACTTGCGCGCGTTGCAACCGTTCGCTGGCTAGTTCGATCACTTCATCCAGCAAGCCGTGCAATTCCATCGCCTGGCGTTCAGGCTCACGCGGACGCGAGAGATAGCGCAAGTCCAGCACGATGGTCGAGAGATGTTCGAGCGCGCGTTTGAGCCGTGAGACGGTTTGTCGCGCATCGCCGTTTTCGCCAGGCAATTGCATTTCGAGCAAATCGGCATTGAGTTTGATCGCGCCCAATGGATTGTAAATCTCGTGGCCGACTTGCGCCGTCAGTTGCCCGATGCGACTGAGGGCGCGATTGCGTTCGGCCTCTTCGCGGTTGCGTTCGATCTCGGTGACATCGGTCAACACGATCACCGAACCGCGTTCATCTTCGCCGACTTTGCGCGGCGTGATTTCGAGATCGAACAAGCGGGTTTCAGCATCGGCTTTCAGTTCGATGCGCTCGGCGCTACGTTTCGCGTTGGGTTCAGACGCAATGCGTTGCGCCGCTTGTTCAATTATCTGCCGCAACACGGGCAAGCCCGCGAGCAGGGTGCGGTAATCTTGATGCAGGCATTCTTTGCGCGTGAGGCGAAAGTCTTTCTCAAATACCGGATTGATCGAAAATACCGCGCCCTGTTCGTTGATCGCCAGCACGCCGTCGCGCAAGCTGTTGAGCACCGAGGTCGTCAGGCTGCTGGCTTCCTGCGCTTCGTTTTCGGCTTTGCGGATTTGTTTGATTTGCGAACGCGCGACCAGATAAGTCGTCAGCGCAATCAACGCGCCCAGCAAGGCCGTCCAGAATCGGCGCGAACGCATTTCCGCCGCCGCTATGGCTTGTTGCGTAGCCACGTCGGCCAACAGATTTTGCCGTTCGACGCCGAGTTGTTTTTCCCAGGCTTGCGCGGCGCTCAGCAAAAAGTTTTGCGTACTCAAAAAACGGCTTTCGATCAATGAATGCCGCGTGGCGGGATCGGTTCCCCTTTCCAACGTTGCATCAATTTCGGCGTCTTGCGGCGTAGCGATTTCGCGCGGCGTATAGGTGGAATCGCTTTTGAATTCAGCGTTGACTCGTTCGCGCACGTCCATCAAGTAATCAATCATCGTGGTTTCGTGCGCGAGCAAATAATCAATGTGTTTGCGCTCTTCGGCTGATAACTCGTCGTTGCGCTGTGTCTTGATGGTTTTCGTTTTGGCGAACTCGTCCATCAGGCGTTGCAACGCCGAATTAAACCGCGAGTTGTAAGAGACAATCACCACGCGCAAATTTTCGCGGGCGGTGCGATAGCTGCGCGTTTCGGCCAGACTGTTTTCTATCGCCGAACGCAACGCCGCCGCCTGTTGCACCCGCGCGCCGAAGTCTTCGGTTTTCACTTGCGCGCTGCGGCTTAATTCTTCCAGACGGTTCGCGCCGTAATTCCCCAGATTCACGA
>JABFSD010000729.1 GCA_013140935.1 Acidobacteriota bacterium | reverse complement strand
CTTCGTTCCTCAAGTCCGGCAACAAACCTGAGTGGATGATTCTCGACGTGATTCCCGTCATTCCGCCGGAACTGCGTCCGTTGGTTCCGCTCGATGGCGGACGGTTCGCTACGTCGGATTTGAACGATCTTTATCGTCGCGTCATCAACCGCAACAATCGTTTGTCGAAACTGATCGAACTCAAAGCGCCCGAAGTCATCGTGCGCAACGAGAAACGCATGTTGCAGGAAGCCGTTGACGCACTGTTCGACAATGGTCGTCGCGGGCGTGTGCTGCGCGGCGTGAACAATCGTCCGCTCAAGTCGCTGTCTGACACGTTGAAAGGCAAGCAAGGCCGCTTCCGTCAGAACCTGTTGGGCAAGCGCGTAGATTATTCCGGTCGTTCAGTAATCGTGGTCGGGCCTGAATTGAAGCTGCATCAATGCGGCTTGCCGAAGAAGATGGCGCTCGAACTGTTCAAGCCGTTCATTTATAACCGGCTCGAGTCGGAAGGCCACGCCGCTACGATCAAGCAGGCCAAAGAACTCGTAGAGAATCAGGACGACGTCGTGTGGGATATTCTCGATAAGGTTATTCAAGACCATCCGATTCTGTTGAACCGCGCTCCTACGCTTCACCGTTTGGGCATTCAGGCGTTTCAACCTGTGTTGGTCGAAGGCAAAGCGATCAAGCTGCATCCGTTGACTTGCACGGCGTTCAACGCCGACTTCGACGGCGACCAGATGGCCGTACACGTGCCGCTCTCGCCCGAAGCCCAGATCGAAGCCAGCGAGTTGATGCTGTCGTCGAAAAACATTCTCTCGCCCGCTTCGGGTCAACCGATTGCGGTTCCTTCACAGGACATCGTGTTGGGTTGTTATTACCTGACGCGCGCGATGGAAAACGCGGCAGGCGAAGGTCGCGCATTCTCTTCGCCTGACGAAGTCGTACTCGCGCTTGACGCCAAGGCCGTCACGACGCAAACCAAGATTCGGCTGCGTTACACCGGACGTTTGCTTGATCTCGAAGCCGAACGCGATAGCCAGGACATCATCAAGGCTACGCCGCGTGACGTTGATCGCACAATCAACACCACCGTAGGCCGCGTGATCTTCAATGAGTCGCTGCCGGACGAAATGCCTTATATCAACGGCATGCTCAAGAAGAAAGGATTGACGAGCCTCGTTAATTACTGCTTCCTGCGGCTCGGTCACGATCTAACCGTGACGACGCTCGACCGACTGAAAACGCTGGGCTTCACTTATGCGACGCGCGCTGGTCTTTCAATTTCGATTGACGATATGGTCACGCCGCCGGATAAACCGAAGCTCGTGCGCGCCGCCGAAGAGCAAGTGATCGCAGTTGATCAGCAATACAAAGACGGCGTTATTACGAACGGCGAACGCTATAACAAAGTCGTCGCCATCTGGTCGGAAGTCACCGAAAACGTGGCGAACGAAATGTTCAAGGAAATGAGCCGCCGCGAGAAAGAATCGAAGACTTTGAACCCGATTCTCGTAATGGCCGATTCGGGCGCGCGCGGTAACAACCAGCAGATTCGCCAGTTGGCCGGGATGCGCGGATTGATGGCGAAGCCTTCGGGCGAAATCATCGAGACGCCGATTCGTGCCAGCTTCCGCGAAGGCTTGAACGTGTTGCAGTACTTCATCTCGACGCACGGCGCACGCAAGGGCTTGGCCGACACGGCGTTGAAGACGGCTGACTCAGGTTACCTGACGCGCCGTCTGGTTGACGTAGCGCAAGACGTAATCATCAGTGAAAACGATTGCGGTACGATCAAGGGCATCTGGGCCGAACCGATTATCGAAGCCGGTGACATCGTCGAAGGCTTGCGCGAACGCATCATCGGTCGCGTCGCCATCGAAGACGTAGTTGACCCCGTGACGGGTGACTTGCTCGCCAAAGCTGGCGTTGACATGAACGAAGACACGGCGACCGAAATTCAAAACGCCGGTATCGAACGGGTCCGCATTCGTTCGGTATTGAGCTGCGAATCGCGGCGCGGCTGCTGCATTCTGTGTTACGGACGCAATCTGGCGACCGGTCGCGTGGTCGAAATCGGTGAAGCGGTGGGCGTCATTGCGGCGCAATCCATCGGCGAACCGGGCACGCAGTTGACGATGCGTACCTTCCACATCGGCGGCACGGCGTCGCGCGTCAGCGAACAATCGTTCCACGAAGCGCGTCTGGCGGGCGTCATTCGCTATGACAACCTGAACACCATCGTGAACCGCGACGGCAAGATCATTGCGATGAACCGCAATGGCTCCGTGATGGTCGCTGACAGCCGTGGACGCGAAGTTGATCGCTTCCCCATCGCTTATGGCGCAACGATCAATTACAAGGATCACGACACGGTGGAAGAAGGCCAGAAGATCGCTGAATGGGATCCTTACACGACGGCGATTCTGACCGAAATGGGCGGCACGATTCACTGGCGCGACCTGCTCGATGGCGTCACCGTTCACGAAGAAGTGGACGAAGTGACCGGCTTGACCAGTCCCATCGTCATTGATTCGCCCGACGAAAAACGCCAACCGCGTATCGAAATCCGCAACGAAGCGGGCAAAGTGCTGAAGTCTTACACGATGCCCGTGCGCGCCATCCTGATGGTCAACAACAACGATCAGGTAGCGCCCGGCGACACGGTGGCGAAGATTCCGCGTGAAGCGTCGCGTACCAAAGACATCGTCGGCGGTCTGCCGCGCGTCGTGGAACTCTTTGAAGCCCGCAAGCCGCGTGAGACGGCGGTGATGTCCGAAATTGACGGCGTCGTGAAATTCGGCAACATCACCAAAGGCTCGCAAAAGATTCTCGTCGTCGGTGAGAACGGCGAAGAGCGCGAATACAGCGTGCCACGCGGTACGCACATCAACGTGCAGGAAGGTGACAAAGTCCGCGCGGGCGAACCACTGATGGACGGCCCGCTCAATCCGCACGACATCCTTTCGGTGCAAGGTATGCCCGCCTTGCAACGTTACCTCGTGAACGCGATTCAAGAGGTCTATCGCTTGCAAGGTGTGCATATCAACGACAAGCACATCGAAGTGATCGTCCGCCAGATGTTGCGCTGGGTGAAAATCAAAGACGTAGGCGATACCGACTTCCTGTTGGAAGAACAGGTTGATCGCTTCCGTTTTGCCGATGAGAACGCCCGCGTCGAAGCCGCCGAAGGCCAAGCCGCTGTGGCCGAACCGTTGCTGCTCGGCATCACGAAGGCTTCGCTCTCGACTGACTCGTTCATCTCGGCGGCGTCGTTCCAGGAAACCACGCGCGTACTCACCGAAGCCGCCGTCTCAGGACGCATTGATTACCTGCGCGGCCTCAAAGAGAACGTGATTATGGGTCGCCTGATTCCGGCGGGCACAGGGATGGATTTCTATCGCAACGTGCGCATCGCTCACGACGCGACGATGCAGGATATGCAAGTCGAAGACTCGGACGATACGCAAAGTTACATCGAGCAAATGGTCGCGGCCACAGCGGGACGCGCCGTGGTGCCAGTGGCTGAAGAAGAAATGCTCGACGACAACGAAACCACCGAAGACGATTTTCCCGATTCCGACAACTTCATCGTGGCAGAAACCAACGAAGAAGCGTTGCTCGAAGAATTCGCTTTTGAAGAGGCGGGCGAAGAAGAGTAAGTGCCGTCTGTTGATGCTGTAAAAAGAGCCGCAAACTTTTCAGTTTGCGGCTCTTTTTTTATCTACCAGATTATCCGTTCCACCTTGAAGGGGGAATATCAAGCAGCCTTCCGTTCGAGTGTTTCAATGCGACGCTCGAGGAAAACGAGTTGAGTGATTTGGGTTTCGACTTTGCTCATGCGTACATCCAGCCCATCCAGACGCTTGTCCACTCCATCCAGACGAAAATTCACAGCCTTTAGTTCACCACTCATGTCTGCGCGCAATATATCGATCTTTGCCGACAGGTCTTCGCGCAATCCGTCCATC
>JABFSD010001092.1 GCA_013140935.1 Acidobacteriota bacterium | reverse complement strand
GGTCAAGATCATCCCTGAACCCGTCTTAGTCGGGATAGAAAAGACCGCTGGCATTTTGGTGACGTTGGCGACGCAAGGCCCGGTCGCCGCCTGGGAACAGATGAAGGCGGAACTGAGTGATTTGAAAGACCAGATGATCGCCCAAATCACACAGATGGTTACGACCGAAGTCGTCAAGGCTGCGGTGATGAAGCTCGTAAGCATGATCAATCCCGCCGGAGCCGTCATTCAGGCCATCCTCGCCATTTACAACACCGTCACGTTTTTCATCTCCAAGATCAGCCAGATTGCCGCTACGGTTGGTGCATTCATTGATTCCATCGCCGCCATTGCCGCCGGACAAGTCGAACCCGCCGCGCAAAAAGTCGAACAAACGATGGCGAATACATTGACCTTAATTATCTCCTTCCTCGCCAAGTTGGTCGGGCTGGGCAATGTACCGGAAAAGGTCGTAGGCATTATTCGCAAGATACGGCAGCCGATTGATAAAGGGTTGGATAAGATTGTAGCTTGGTTGGGGGGCTTGCTGAAGAAAGTAGGAGCAGCGGCACTTCAAGCAGGTGTGTCGAAAGATCCGAACGAACGTTTTAAGCAAGGAATGGATTTAGCAGATAAGGCCGTTAACCGTTTTTCTGGTAAGAAAGTCGGAAAGGCAGTGTTGACGCCGCTTCTCGAAGGGATAAAGATTCGCTATGGCTTCCAAGTTCTTGATGTATCCAAATCCGGCAATATCTGGTGGATTGAAGGTGTTCTTAATCCTAGTGCAAAAAGAAAGACCAATGTGCAAGTAGCGGAGTCCGACGCTCCTCCAGGCACTAAGGAACAGAAGATGCCCTTAATGACTGTAGACTTTACTGTGAAGAAGTCGATTCATGCAGCAGTAGATAGAAGTGGTGTATCCTTATGGTCTCATTATGTAGAACAATTGCAATTCCAGCAAAATAAACTTAAATCGATGGTTATCAAGACTTGGATGACAAACATAACTCAATTTTATGGAAATAAAGGCCAGGGAATTGCCGCTCAGGGACGAAGTAAGGAAGGCGATAAAATAGCTAAACAGATACGAGATCGGCTGGTTGCAAATAAAGCAACGGAATTTATGACTAAGGATATAAAATTAACTGCTGAAGCGGCGAAAATTAAAGCGAGGGAGTTTTACAGTGATAAAGCAGTTTTGCATTTATTGGATCAAGGCGCTGGTGGAGCGGGGACGGAGTTCTTAGGAGATCTTTTGAAGATGGCGGCGCAGGAGGTGCAGGCGCAAGATGAAGGTTATCTCGGAAATGCTAGAGTCGATTATTCTATTGGTGCATCGTGGCCTTCACGAGCAAAAGAACTGAAGCGGCAAATTGAGGCAAAGGTAGATCCAGCAGCAATTTCAACCGAAACAATGAATGTAAAACTTAATCCGACTAAAAAATGATGATTACAGAACTTTCTCATTTTGGTAAACTTTTTAAGGGGTGGCAATCTTATAAATCCTGCGATCTGGAACTCGCAAACAAGTATCGTAATATCCTTCCTCCAATTATTATCAATACTTGGGAAAATTTGGGTTTCCAGAAATTTGCAAAAGGGTTTCTTTGGTCAGTTGACCCCGATGAGTATCGAGAGATTATTGCTGGTTTTATATATGATTACCAAGTTTCAGATACTCATGTATTATTTCGAACTGGATTTGGAGACCTAATATTCCTCTACGAAACTAAGTTATTTCATCTAAGTGCAACAACACTAAAACATGGGCAGTTATCTGGCACTATTGAACAAGTACTTGAAATGCATCTAGGGCAACGTGAGTTTGCGAATTCGATTTTTTTTCTAAAGGAGTTCAACGCTGCAAGAGCATCTTTGGGAAATATAGAGGCGGATGAACTTTTTGCTCCTGTTCCAGTAATTCCTTTGGGTGGGGAATTTAAAGTCGAAAGCATGAAAAAATTTAACTTGAAAGCTCATATGAGCTTTCTTGCAAAATTGTGAATCAAAGGAGAAATGCTTTTTGTCAATTGCGACTCAACTATTTTTCTTTTACCAAATTCTTTCTATTTGTGTAATTGTTTAGCCAACCAAGGAGTCTCCCGCACCCTCCGCATTGCCTCCGCCCTTCTTGTTAAGCCGAGTTTCTCAAGCACGTGATGAACGTGGTGTTTAACCGTCGGCACACTCAGGCAAAGTTCGTTGGCGATTTCCTTGTTCGACAGCCCATCGCTGAGTAAGCCTAACACCTCACCTTCCCGCCGCGTCAGGCCGGGTTCGAAGTGCGGTAGCTTGGGTTTCTGCTCTTCACGAAAGAGCGCCCGCAGCAATCCGCACGAAATTTCTGGCGGGCAACTCAACCGTCCCGCGGCAATATCCTGCAACGTCGTACAGAGGGTCTCAATGGACGCATCGCGGGCGACGTAGCCCGCATATCCCGCGCGACCGCAATCAATCACTTCCTGCCGTTGTTCTTTCAGGCCAAGCGCAATGAGTGCAACCGCCGGCCATTCCACTGAGATGGCGCGAATATCCCACAATGCAAGCCCTTGCGTGACATCAACCAGCACGACCTGAATTTCACTGGTCGCTAATTGCTCACGCAACGTAGCAAGATCATTGATTACGGCAACCGTAAACAAATCAGACTGGTTGCTGAAACAAGATGCTAGGCCTTCGCCCAGCAAGCGCACAGGCGTCAATACGATAATGTTCATACCCGTACCTCCTGGCACAACCTTTCGGACGCAATAAACAACAGCGGCGTAAGGTATGAAAAAGCAAAAAATACTGATGGTGAAGCTGAAAATCACTCGATGGTCAGTATTCTCAAGTTCAGTGTGTCAAGATTGGAAAAAAGGTCCGTTTACAGGAACTAGCTGTATAGTCCACTGGCATTGATCTGGAATAATCTAGGTCTCTGAAAATTTCTGTGGGCACATATTGGCTGACTCAATAGTGCAGTGTTGAACTGTCAGAGCATACTGCAATCTAAAACAACGTCCGTTTAGTGCTTGATCGTTGTGATTCAGCCACAAGACATCGCCGCTTACCTCGGAATAAATTGCTTATGACTAGGCGACACACGGGCTATCTGATGATTGAACCGGCGAAAGGCTAAAAGAGTAAGATGCGGTTGTCAATCTGACGTGACAGGAATGGTTGCCATTCACTGCCTTGATTTAACGATATTTGCTCATAAGATTAGTTATCAGACGCGAATGATATCTTGAACGCGCTTTTCTTTTCACTCAATTTTTCAAAACGATCCCATACGAATTAGGATGATGCGCCGCTGATGGCAACGGTCGTTTTCGTCACGGTGCCGAGCGTGTTGCTGTTTCTTCTCGGACAGAAACAATTCGTCAAAGGGATTGCTACTTCCGGGTTGAAATAATCCCCGCGCTCATTGCAGGTGAAGGCCACCATGAACGATCAACCACATACAAACCCACAGGCAGACGCACAGGAACTCGGCAAACTAGGCTACGCGCAGGAACTCTTCCGCACGATGGGCGGGTTCTCGAACTTCGCCATTTCGTTTTCCATCATTTCGATTTTGACGGGAGCCGTTACGCTTTATGGGCACGGTTTGCGGATGGGCGGCCCGGCGCAAATGTCTTTGGGCTGGCCGCTGGTGACGTTGTTTACGCTCGCCGTCGTTTGCAGCATGGCCGAACTCGCTTCGGCCTTGCCTACGTCGGGCGCGATGTATCACTGGTCGTGCCAACTCGGCGGCAAAGGCTGGGGATGGTTTACGGCGTGGTTCAACATCATCGGCCAGATCGCCGCCATCGCGGGCATTGATTACGGCTGTGCGCAATTCGTCACGCCGCTGTTGGGAATTGAAGCAACTAATCAAAACCTGTTGATCGTTTATGCCTGCATTCTGTTTTCGCACGGACTCATCAATCATTTCGGCATTCGGCTGGTCGCGTGGCTCAATGATCTCAGCGTGACGGTTCACATCATCGG
>JABFSD010001079.1 GCA_013140935.1 Acidobacteriota bacterium | reverse complement strand
ACACCAAGCTCAAGCACGCCGATGATCCAGCCGATTTGGTGAACCATGTTTTCGGTCACGTTGCCGCCACTGAATTCCCAATACAAGCGCCAGTTAATGAACTTGTTGCCATCAAACTCACGATTGGGACGGCCATTCAAGAAAGCCTTCCAGTCTACGTTGGCGGTGTTGCAATCGCTGGGCACGGGACGCACCCATTGACCTACACCATGCTTGCTGTTGCGGCTCATCCAGGCTTCGACCGAACTCACTTTGCCGAGCAATCCGTCTTTCGTCCATTGGCGCGCGTCTTGAAAATATCCCGCGCTGTTGTGTTGCTGGCCTACGCCGATGACACGGCTGGTGGCTTTCTTGGCGGCGGCAAGACAGGCTTCAGCTTCTTCGATAGACCAGGTCAGCGTTTTTTCGGCGTATAAATCTTTGCCCGCCGCCAACGTGTCGAGAAAGTGCCGCGCGTGCGTATGCAATGGCGTAGCGACGATCACGGCGTCTACGTCTTTTTGTTCAAGCAGCTTGCGATGATCGCCGAAAGGCTTGATGCCGGGCGCGAGCTTGGCGGCCTGATCGAAGCGCGCTTTATAAACGTCTGCGCAAGCAACGAATTCAGCATTGGCGTTCGCGTTGTTAAACGAACCCATCAATTCCTGTCCGCGCGCACCGGGGCCGATGATGCCGAGGCGTACGCGATCATTCGCGCCCAACACTTTGCTGTATGAAGCCGCCGTCATTGCAAGGCTCGCGGCTCCGGCCTGTTTCAAAAAATCTCTGCGTTCAAAATTGCTGTTCATTTGGTGTCCCTCAAAAAACGGGTGGGACAGGATCGTATCCTGTCCCACAGTGGTGCGCTTAACAGGTGGGACAGGATACGATCCTGCCCCACCAAAGAGCCAAAGCGTTAGAACGTCACGCGCGCGCCGAAGCGCACCAGCCGTTCGCCGCCAATCGTACTCGTCACTTGTCCGAACGCAGGGTTGCCCAACGTGCCGTTCGGATTAGTGAAGTTCGGACTGTTCGACACGTTGAGCGCGTCGGCGCGGAATTCGCCGCCGATGCGTTCGGTGAACTTGAAGCGCTTGATCAGCGTCGCGTCCATGTTGGTGTAACCCGGCCCGCGAATCGAATCGTTGCGCCGCATGTTGCCGAATACACCCGCCGCCGGAGCCGAAAACACCGTCGGATCAAAGTAAAGCAACCGGTTGTCGGTGTTGCCCGTCGGACGCGGCCCAATCGTGCCGTAAACTTCAGGCGTGCCGTTCAGGTTCGGACGTTGCGTATTGCCCGGCGCGCGCAGCGTAGCGCCATCTGCCGTGAAGCCAATCGGCGTGCCCGATTGCACCGAGAAGATGCCCGACACTTGCCATCCGCCCAAGATCGCTTTGACCAAACCGTTGCTCTTGTTCGCAAACGGAATGTCCCACACGAAAGTCGAGTTCCACATGTGTTTGCGATCAAAGCCCGCCGGGCCGCGACTCAGTTCGGGGTCAGCCGGTGTCGCGATACCGCCGTTGTCGTCTGAATAAGTGATCGAACGACCGCGCGTATAACTATTCGTCACCAGCCAGCCGCCACGGAAGCGGCGGTCAACTTTGATCTGCAACGAATTGTATTTCGTATCGGTCGGGAACCACGTTTGCACCGAAGCCGTCTTGTTGAACTTCTGGAAGAACGGACGACCCGCGTTGTCCTGTCCGGGAACCATGCCTGCGTTCAGATTGAAATCAGCGATGACGCCGTGGGCTACGTTGCCGACGTAGGCCACGTCAGCGGTCAAGCCCCAGAACAGTTCGCGTTGAAAGGCTGCGTTGTAAGAATGCAAACGCGCTTCACGCAAATTGGAAGGCACGGTGAAAAAGCCCTGATTCAACAAGATCGCCGTGTTGGCCTGAATGATGCCGTCGTTGGGTACGGCAAACACTTGCGGCGCAGGCAAGCCCGCCGCCATCGAACCCGCCGCCGCAAAGTTATTCGCGGGGTTGAACTGGTTGTTCTGTTTCACCGGGAAGTTGAACGCATAGCGATTGTCAGGGAACGGAATGATGCTCGTGCCAAAGCCGCCGCGAATAACCGATTTATCGCTCAAGCGGAACGCCGCACCCAAACGCGGTGCGAAATTTTTGTAATAGCTTTTCACACCGACATTGGCCGGTACGCTGCCAAAGCCTGTGACTTCGAGCGTGTTGTTGTTGGTGTTGTAATTGGACAAGCCGCCGCGTTCGACAATGCCGCGATGCGGGCGATAGAACTCGTGCCGCAAGCCAAGATCAAGCGTGAGACGTTTGCTGACTTGCCATTTGTCGTTCACAAACGTGAAAAAGGCGCGATGCGTCGTGCCGGGTTCGTCAATGACTGTTAGGTCGCGGCCTACGCTGTTGGGACGGTCAAGCAGGAACGAAGCGAAAGCGTTGCCGAGTCCGTTAATCGCAGTGGTATTGCCGGGAACCGCCGTTTGCGCGCCGCCGAAAATATAACGTCCGCGCGTGCCGCCGTTGTCTTGCACCTGCAAAAGGAAGTCGCGATTGCGACGGAATTCGCCCCCGGCTTTGATGGAATGATTGCCGAAAAGTTTCGTGACAATCACCGGAATGTTGTAAGTCGTTTCGCCGCGATCCCACGGCAGGCTGGGCGAGAAACCCAACACGGGCGCGGTGAATCCGTTGATTTGAATGCGCGTCAATCCGTCTGCCGATTCGTTGACGTTCACGCCGTTAATGCCGACCTCTTGCGAAGTCTTCAAACCGACGGCCTGGGTGAGCGCAACGTTGTGATACCAACTGAGGCCGAAGCGCGCTTCGAGAATCAACGTCGGGCTAAACGTCCGCGTATAGTTCACCGCTGAACTGATTACGTCTTGCACGCCGCTGCCCGCAAAGCCGTCGCCCGCTGGCCCGCCGTATACGCCATAAGCGCCCGGATCGAAAAGTTTCGGTTGCTGATAGCTGAACCGCGCGCCAAAGGCGTTTTTATCGTTCAGGTTGTAATTGACCTTGGTGTCGAACTGATGCGTCGTGCGATTGCGCACCGTGTTCACCACAAAGTTCGGCGTACCCAACGCGGCATTGGCGATATTCGGCGCAGGCAAAAAGGCAATCAGCTTTTGCGCAATCGGACTGATGCGCGCGAGCGGAACGATATTGCCCGCAAACTGCGTGCGGCCTGTGCCGTCAGCGTTGCCCGTGTTCGGATCAAAGATCGGAATGATGTTGCCCGCGTTGTCGCGGAAGTTGCTGAAATTGCCGGTGCGCCATTCGCTGACTGGAATGATCGCGCGATTGACCTTGCCCAACTTGTCGTTGGTGTATTGGTAATCGCCGAAATAGAAAAGTTTGTTTTTGATGATCGGGCCGCCTACGGCAAAGCCGACTTGGCGATAACGCGTCGGCGCACGGTTGCCGGTGAAATAGTCGCGCGCGCGTGTGTTTTCGTTGTTGCCGAAAAACCAGGCGCTGCCGTGCATGTTATTCGTGCCCGATTTGATCGTGACCGAACTCACAGCGCCGCCCGCGCGTCCGAGTTCTGCGTCGAAGTTCGAAGTAGATACGCTGACGGTTTCGATGGCGTCAGCCGCTGGAATCAGCACGGTCAGCAAACCGGTCTTCTGGTTATTGTCCACGCCTTCGATCATGAAGTTGTTCGACATGCGCGCCTGACCGTTGACGTTCGAAAACAAACTGTCCTGCGGATTGAAGAACTCCGAGTGCGGGCGCGCAGGCCGCGTCGCGCCCGGCACGGTCACGAGCAAGCCTTGAAAGTTGCGTCCGAAAGCCAGCGGCAATTCGGCGACTTGTTTGGTTTCGATCAAACGTCCGGTGTCGGCGCGGTCGGTTTGCAACACGGGCGCGGCTCCGGCTTCGATGTTGACGGTCTCGCTGAGTTCACCGACCGGCATCACCAGATCGGTGCGCACGGTGGTATTCACATCAACCTGAACGTTGTCGCGCACGACTTTCCTGAAGCCTTTCAA
>JABFSD010000503.1 GCA_013140935.1 Acidobacteriota bacterium | reverse complement strand
ATGGTGCCGGGTCTGGGATTGTCGAGTTATATGTATATGGCTACGCCGGACGGGCGGCTGGGTTGGGCGCAACTTTTCGCCAAACGCGGTTATGCCGTTTACGTTTTTGATGATCCGCTGACTGCGCCGTCCGGGTTTGATGTCAGTCCGTTCAACGCGCTCAAAGCGGGGCAAACGCCCGCCGCCAACGTACCCAATCTCGCCATCTGGTCGAATGAAGTCATCTGGCAACGCTGGGGCTTCGGTGCGGTGGCCGGCCAGCCTTATGACGACACGCGCTTTCCCGTCACGCACGTAGATCAGTTTCAGCGCGCCATGCCGCCGCGTTCCGCGCCTGCGGGCGATGCGCAAGGTACTGGGCTTGATGCGCTGAAAGTGCGCGCGTTGCTCGCGCTGCTTGAACGCGTTGGCCCGTGCATCCTGGTGACGCATTCGGCGGGCGGCTCGACGGGCTTTGACGCGAATTTGCAAAAGCCCAACCTCGTGAAAGCGATGGTCGTGCTGGAACCGACCGGTTGTCCCACGGAACAAGCCGCCGTCACGAACGGATTCAAAGACAAAAGTTTTCTCGCGGTGTATGGCGATTACATTCAATCGCGGGGTCAGACCGGGCGGCTGACTGCCTGTCGCACGACAGCCAATCTGGTGCGCGGTCTGGGCAATACGGGCGAAACCATTGTGTTGCCTGAAATGGGTATTCGAGGGAATACGCATTTGTTTACGCAAGACAACAACAGTGACGAAATCGCGCGGATGGTCTTGCGCTGGCTCGAAACCAACGTGCGCGCCAACTGATACTGCATGCCGTTTAACAAAGGAATAACGATGAATCATCAACTCACTAAAATCATTCGCACCTTTATGTTTTTGCTGGCAATGGTGGTGCCTGTTGCCGCACAAAATTTCCAAGCGCGGCTGGTCGGCACGATTACTGATCAAACCGATGCCGCGTTGCCCGGCGCGACAGTCACGGTGACGAATGTCGGCACCAATCAATCGTTCACCGCCGCCACCAATGAACAAGGCGCATTCGTCATCGCCAACCTGACGCCCGCGCTTTATCAGGTCACGGTCAGCGCCAACGGTTTCAAGAAAGCTACGCGCGCGAACGTCAAGCTTGAAGTCGAGCAGGTGCAGCGGCTCGATTTCAAACTCGAAACCGGCGCGGTCACTGAAACTGTTACCGTCATCGCCGAAGCGCCGCTCATCAACACCGAGACCGGTTCGAAAGGCGTCGTCGTCAGCAATGCCGAGATCGTAGACCTGCCGCTCAACGGACGTAATTTTTCTGAACTCGCCTTTCTCACACCGGGCGTAGTCGAGATTCCTGAAGGTTTGCCCAACGGCGGATTTGCGGCGGTCAATGGCGGGCGCGGCGACAACGTGAACTTTCAAATAGACGGATTCAACAATCGCAGCAATCGTGCGGGCAGCGCTGTTGTCAGCCCTTCGGTAGACGCCATCGCCGAATTCAAGGTGCAAACCAGCGCCTATTCCGCCGAGTTCGGGCAAGTCGGTTCGGGCGCGATCAACCTCGCGTTGAAATCCGGCACGAATAAATACAGCGGCACGTTGTATGAATTCTTCCGCGATGATCTGTTTGATGCGCGTTCGTTTTTTGCGCCGACCAAAGAAGACCTGCGACGCAATCAATTCGGGGGCACGTTCGGCGGGCCGTTGGCGTTGCCGCGTTTTGGCGAAGGCGGCCCCGTATGGCGCAGCGGTAAAGACCGCACGTTCTTTTTTGTTTCGTATGAAGGCTTGCGCGAGACACGCGGGCGCGTCGAGCAAAGCGTGACGATCACGCAAAAAGAAAAGGCGGGCGACTTTTCTGAGTCGTTCGACCGCAACGGGTGCAACGCGAGCGCGGCGATTCGCACGCAGCTTGGACAAACCTGCACGCCGCTCAATCTCGTCAATCCCTTTGCGGCGAATGCGAACCTCGCCAATCGCATCATCCCCGGCACGATCAAAAATGCCTTGGGCCAACGGCTGATCAATTTGTACCCCGACCCCAATCAAAGCGGCGTGACAAATTACGTTGCCATTGGCACAGAGACTTCGCGGGACAACGCTTACATTCTCAAACTCGATCATCGCGCGACTCAGAAAATGCAACTGGCGTTCAATTACCTGCGCAACAACAACGACGGCAGGTTTCCGTTTTCGCAGAGCAGCGCCTATCCGGGTTTTGGCGGATTCAGCGCGAATCGCAACCAGCAATTCGGCGGGCGGATGAATTACAACTTCAGCCCGTCGCTGATTTTTGAAACGCGCGTGGCGCGCAACCTGACTGACAACCAGACGCAAGCTAATACGCGCATTGACGGAACCGATGAGAAAACGCAACTGGCGAAATTGCTCGGCGGCACGCTCGAACCGAATTACTTCGGTTTCCCGCGCGTCGTCATTCGCGGGCTTGCCAATTTCGGCGACAACTCATCGGAACCCGTGAACATCGGCGTCAAATCGTGGCAGGTGTTCAATGCGCTGACGTGGGTCAAAGGGCAGCATTTCATGCGCATCGGCGCTGATTACATTTACACAGACAACGGGCAGGACGCGGCGAACGATCAGCGCGGCAGCCTCCGTTTTGCCAACGGGCTGGCAACGAATTTTCCCATCGCTGACGTGTTGATCGGCATTCCGAATCAGACATCGCGCTTTTTGAGTACGCGCTTTAATCGCACGCTGAATTCAACGACAGGCATTTTTGTGCAGGACGATTACGCCGTATCGGCGCGGCTGAAACTGAATCTCGGCGTGCGCTACGATTACTTTCAGGCACCGCGCGAAGCGAGCGATTTGTTCAGCGCCTTTTTGCCTGACATTGGCAAAGTCGTCGTCGCTTCGGTCGCGGCAGGCTTCAATCCGAACGATGCGCGCACCGTGCTGGCCAAGGACGTGGGAATTTCCAACAGGCTGGTCAAAGCCGACAAAAATAATTTCAGCCTGCGCTTAGGCTTCGCGTTGCGTCTCGATAAAGCAGGCAACACAGTCGCGCGCGGCGGTTATGGATTGTTTTATGCCAACGGCATTCTCACGCCGATTCGCCAGAATCTGGGGAACAATTTTCCGATTTCATTCAGCCAGGCATTTAATCGCGTGACCAACAACCTGGCTTCGCTGACGCTCAACGCGCCTTATCCGAACGCGACGACGCTGGTCGAAAACGCCATCAACGGCCTCGACGGCAACGCGCCGACGGCGACGGTTCAGCAATTCAATCTGACTGTCGAACGCCAACTCTTTAGCGGCATCGCGGCAGAAATCAGTTATGTCGGTTCGCGCGGCAAACATCTCTCGCAACGTTACAACGTGAATCAGGAACAATACGTGCGCGACGCCAGCGGCAACATTGTCACAACACTGGTGGGCACGACGCGGACGGCGCAAACCGTACGGCGGTTCGCGCTCTTTCCGACGGCGAATATCAACTACATCGCGTTCGGTGCGAGTTCGCAATACGACGCATTGCAGGCGACGCTGCGGCGCGATTTTCGCAAAGGCATGGGCTTCCGCGTCAATTACGTGTTCTCAAAATCCATTGACGACGCTTCGGCGCTGACGGCGAACGGCACGCAAGGCAACGGCAACGGTTCAGAAGCCCTCGACCCCAACAACCTCTGGCTCGAACGCGGTCTGTCGGGCTTTCATCGCACGCACGCGCTGACGATGAATTACAACTATCAACTGCCCTTTGGCAGAGGCAAACGGTTTTTCAATCAACGCGGTCTGGTCAATACGGTGATTGGCGGCTGGCAATTCACAGGGTTGGGACGCTTTCTCAGTGGGCAGCCATTTTCGGTGGGCGAGAGCGCGCAAACGTTCAATCAAGGCGAATCCATCCGGCCTGATCGCGTCTGTGACGGACGGCTCGATAATGCGACGATTGAACGCTGGTACGACACGGCGTGCTTCCGCTCGGTGCCGACTTTTAACGTAGACCCCAATCGCACAG
>JABFSD010001036.1 GCA_013140935.1 Acidobacteriota bacterium | reverse complement strand
CATGCAACCCGACGAAAGCCCCAACGGACATTCGCATTGCCGGTCGCTGTTTTTACGCGCCTCTGAAACGATCAACATCGTCGGCGGCGAAATGCAACTCGGACGCTGGCAGCGCATCTTCTTTCTCGAACTCGATTGCCCGCGCCAACGCAACGTGTCGGTGATGGTGATGGGACAATCCAATACGCGCTTGCGCATCGCACGCAACGGCAAAGCCTGACCTTCCTTTTTCGCCCGTGACTTTATTGAGATCACCGACTGTGGCTTCCCACGGGCGAAATTGTGGCTAGTGACTTTGTTTAGAAAAGTACTTTGATGAATAGTTTTTGTCAGTTGATTTTACGAACTCACTGCTTGGGAGAAAGTTATGAACAATGAACCCTCTTCACCATCATCTGTTACGTCGGGCGTCACGTCGGAGCAATCCGGTTATCAATCGGTCTTGACGCCTGCGCCGGGCGGGCCGCTTTACGAATCGGTTTTGCCTGCGCCGCCTGCCGCGTCAACGAGCGTAGCCTCACCGGTTACGCCCAGCCCCGCTACGCAACGCGGACTTTTCATTCTAGCCATTGCACTTGGTTCGGGCTTGGCAGGCGATTGGCTGTTACGCGCTACGCCGTGGGGCGTGAACTTATCCGTCTGGCTGACGATCACGGCTACGGGCGCGTGGTTCGTGTTTCGCCACGAAGACCGCACGAACCCCACGCTCTATTGGTTCGCATTGCCGCTGGGATTCTTTTCGCTGGCGTTGGCGTGGCGCGATTCGCTTACGTTGCAGGCGCTGGATGTTGGCGCGCTGCTCGTCACGCTTTTGCTGTTGATGATGCACAAGCAACGCGGAAGGCTGCGGTATGAAGGGCTGGTCAATTACGTCACGAGCGGATTCGAACTGGCCGCAGAGACTGCGATTGGAATGTTGCTGTTGGTCTTTGGCGACATAGGCTGGCGCGAATTGCCGCGTAACGGTTGGTCGGCGCGCGCCTTTGCCATTGGCAGAGGACTCGCCCTCGCTGTTCCTGTGTTAGCCGTTTTCGGCGGCTTGCTGATGGCTGCGGATGCGATGTTTGAAAACCTCGTATTTAACGCCTTCTCGTTCGATGCCTCTGCGTTGGTGTTGCACCTGTTCGTAGCTGGTTGCGTCACGTGGCTGGTCGGAGGTTATTTACACGGCTTGCTGTCGGCTTCAGCGTTGAGCAAGCACAAAGCACCGGTGAGTGCGGCTCAAACGGCTTCGGGCTTTTTCAGTCTGGGCATTATTGAAACCGGCATCGTGTTGGGTTTGCTGAATCTGCTCTTTCTCGCTTTCGTATTGGTGCAATTTCGCTATCTGTTTTTGCAAGGGGCTGAGTTCGCGCCCGATGCCGGGACGGCGTTTTCCAACTACGCGCGGCGCGGATTCTTCGAACTCGTTTGGGTGTCGCTGCTGGTCTTGCCGTTGCTATTGGGTATGCACTGGTTGTTGCGCAAAGACCAACCGCGCAATGAAACCATCTTTCGCGCGCTGGCCTCGACGCAAATCGCATTGCTGTTCGTAATTATGGCTTCGGCGATCAAACGCATGCTGCTTTATCACGAGTGCTGCGGCTTGACGGAGTTGCGCATTTACACGCTGGCCTTTCAGCTTTGGCTTGCCGTGGTCTTTCTCTGGTTCATCGCTACGGTCTTGCGCGGACAGCGCGAACGTTTCGCCACCGGCGCGGTCATTGCGGGACTCTGCATCATCGCGGCCTTGCACATACTCAATCCCGACAACCTGATTGCGCGCGTCAATCTGGCTCGCGCCCGTGACGGCAGACATACCGACATTCCTTATACCGTTTCGCTGAGTGCCGATTCCGTCCCTGCGTTAGTCGCGGGTTTGAACGGCTTGTCCGCCACCGATCAACAGCAATTGCGTACCCGCTTGCGCGAACGCGATTGGAGCGGTGGCGCTACGGGTTGGCGCAGTTGGAATTGGTCGCGCGTGCGGGCTTATCAACTGGTTCAATCATTAACTGCCCCTTTGGCTACGAAAAACTAAGAGAACCGCCATGCCTTTACCGTTAGCACACGGCTTGATGGGCGCGACCGTGATCGCGCTCTGTCATCGTCAACAAGACGGCAACCGCAACTGGTGCGCTTACGCGCTGGGCTTTCTGCTGGCCGTAGCGCCCGACTTCGATTGCGCTTTCAGATGGATACCCTTTGCGCCCTTTGCCGGACGCGGTTGGCATCACGATTTCACTCACTCGCTCGGCTTCGCTTTATTGTGCGGCTGGCTGGTCGCAGTGTTGTTGCACGAGAGCAGGGAACACACGCGGCAGATGTTGGTTTACGCGGCGGCGATGGCGACCCATCCGCTGTTGGATTTGCTCTTTACTTCATCGTCTGGCGTTGAATTGCTTTGGCCTTTCCGTCACGACCGTTTGCGTCTCGGCGTCGAGCCGCCGGTCGCTTACGTCTGGCATCATCATTCGCTGCTGGGCAAAGCATTCGATCTGGCGCAAATCGCATTGGTCGAATTGGCGCTTTACGGTTCGTTGTTCTTGCTGGCTTGGTGGTTGGGACAAGTGATGAGGCGGAATGTGGTGGAATCACGATTGGCGTGAAGGCAGCTTGTCGTGCATTTGACTGAGGCATTGGCAAATGCGGTCAGCCACTTTGAGTGCAGTCCTAGCCAACTCAGCAGAAATCAGCGCACTGGCATGATAGTCAGCGTCTACGCGAAGCTGCTTGAGGCTGTTGCCCTTGCGCCTTACCTCCTGGTACGTCATCCCTTTGTGATCGAACGCCCGCCAGACCTGATCGTGCGCCGGGCGTGCGTCAGAATGTTGAAAGCCATGATGTTCTGCCAAGTGATTTAACGCTTGATGATAGGCGTAATAGTAAGCGCGGCTGATGGCGGTGCGGTGCGAGGCTTCATCCTCATTTTCTTTAAGTGATTCCGCTACCGAACGATAGCCGGTCCAGTCGAAAGGCATAACATAAACTCTCGCCTCAAATAAATTCCTGCAAGATGATCATACGACCATCCGTGTACTCACTGGCTGCGTACGACCATTCCGCATCCAACTTGTCCATCTGATCGTAGGCCTCGTCCGCGCTCAGTTGCGTGGGCACCCTCACACAAAGCATGGAAGTGGCATCACTGGGATCCCAAGAGACTTCCAGGGCGAGGCGGGTTGACGCGGGAAAGAAACGGGCTATCTGGGCAGGCGCTTCGAGCAGCACCGGCAAGAGGAAGTCGTACTGTTGCAAGTATCGTTTCACCTTCGCTTCATCCCGCAACTCGAACGAATCGCGCAAGGATTCGAGTTCACCAGCTTTGTCAGCGGGCGCGGTCTCAACCAACGGCTCAAGCATCGCCGCTAATGAAAGCCCTTGCGCTACGGCTTTTTTCTGAAGCGATTGCAAAAGCACTGCGGCGTTCGCTTCCACTTCAACAGTAGTCATCGTCTGCAAACTCATTGTGTTACCTCATCTCTTTTGGTGCCGCTCAGCCTTCCGGTTTGGCAGCGGCAATCTAAAAGATTTATCCCAAGCGAACAAGCTGAGGTTGGACAAACCAACATGAACAGACAACAATACGCCCGCATCTCGACGCACTCTCTCAAACGAATTCTAACAATTTGACCGACCGCTTTTTGGTTATCTGACCAATAGCTATCTGAAAGGACGACTGTGATGACTGAAGCGATTTCTTCTCGACGCAAGTTTCTCGCGCATTCAGCGCAAGGCGGAGGCGCGCTGGCCTTTACCGCTGCGAGTTGGAACAACGTGCTGGGCGCGGCTGACAAAGTCCGTCTTGGCGTAATCGGCACCGGCAATCGCGGCGGCGACGTGATGAGTTGGTTCCTCAAAGAACCTGATTGCGATGTCACGGCGATCTGTGACGTTTACGATGAAAACCTGAACGCCGCCAAAACCAAGACCGAAGGCAAGGCGAAGGCTTACACCGATTATCGAGCGCTGCTCGACGACAAGAACGTTGACGCCGTGTTGATCGCTACGCCCGACCCCTGGCACGTGAAGATGGCGACTGATGCGTGCAAGGCGGGCAAGGACGTTTACGTCGAAAAGCCGCTGACCTTCACCATCGAAGAAGGCCACGAAATGATTCGCGTGACCAAAGCTACCAATCGCGTCGTGCAAGTCGGTTTGCAACAACGCAGCGGCGAACATTACCGCGAATGCAAAGCCGAAATCATTGACAAGGGCAAGCTGGGCAAGCTGACCATCGCGCGTACGTGGTGGCACGGCAACGGCTATCATTTGCGCGTACCGAAATTCAAAGACAAACCCGCCGGACTCGATTGGAAAGCCTTTTTAGGCCCGGTTAAATACCGCGAATTCGACGCGCATCAATTTTATAACTGGCGTGCCTATCTCGATTTTGGCGGCGGACAAATCACCGACTTGTTTACGCACTGGATTGACGTGGTGCATTGGTACGCGGGCGAAGAGATTCCCATCGTCGCCAACGCGACGGGTGGTGTCTTCAATTACAAAGACGGTCGTACAGCGCCTGACACGCTGGCGATTCAACTCGAATATCCGAGTCAATGGATCGCTACGTTTGAAGCCACGCTGGCACCGGGCGGACGCGGAGCGGCGATTGAATTTATGGGCACCGAAGGCAATCTTTACATTGACCGTGCCGGTTATAAATTCACGCCGAAATTCGATCGGCGCACCATGACCGCTCAGCCGCCCGCGATTGAGCGCAAAGCGGCGCGTCCGTTAGAGCAAGATCACGTTCACAGTTTTATTGAGTGCGTGAAATCGCGCGCGACGCCGAACTCAGACGTAGTCAGCGGACATCGTTCAGCGTTGGCTTCGCATTTGGGCAAGATCGCTTACATGCAAAAGAAACGCATCGTTTACGATCCGGCCAAAGAACGCGAACACGTGCTGGCAGCGAAACCGGCTGACAACAAAACCGCGCAAGTGAAGTAAGACGAAATGAGCCGTAGCACAAGATGGCATCTTGTGCTACGGCTCATCGGCAAATTTTTATGAAGCGAATTACGCTAAACGGGCTGTTGAGCATCCTCTTGATAGTGATGCTCAACAGCCCAAGTTTTATTCAGGCACAGACGCTGCCATACAACGATCCGAACATCATCATCTTGTTGGCGGATGATTTGGGTTATGGCGATTTGGGTTGTTACGGCAACGCTACGATCAAGACGCCGCACCTCGACAAGCTCGCCAACGAAGGCTTGCGGCTGACGAATTTTTATTCCGCCGCACCGGTGTGTTCGCCTTCGCGCGCGGGCTTGCTGACCGGACGGATTCCGCAACGCGATGGCATCGGCGACTGGATTCGGGAAAACTCCAACGTCTTTTTGCCGACGGAGACGCCGACCATTGCGAAGATGGTCAAGCTGTTCGGCTATCAAACGGCGATGTTCGGCAAGTGGCATCTGAGCGGCAAGCTCGACGGCTCACAACCTACGCCCGGCGATCATGGTTTTGCGACGTGGTTCGCAACGCAAAACAATGCGCTGCCAACGCACGAGAATCCGAAAAACTTCATTCGCAACGGCAAGGCCGAAGGCGCGCGCGCAGGTTATTCATCCACCATCATTGTGGACGAAGCATTGAACTGGTTGCAGCAACGCGATCAGAAAAAGCCTTTCATGCTTTATCTACCCTTTCACTCGCCGCACGAGCGCGTAGCAACGGCGAGCCAATTCGTAAAGCAATACGCCAGTGCCGAGAACGAAAATCAGGCGCAGTATTTCGGCAACGTAACGCAACTCGACGCCGAGATCGGACGCTTGCTCGCGCAACTCGATGCGCTGAACTTGCGCGAAAACACCATCGTGATTTTCACCAGCGACAACGGGCCTGAGACGCTGAATCGTTACCCGACGGCAGATCGTTCTTACGGCACGCCGGGCGCGTTCAACAAAGCGAAGCTGCGTGGCATGAAGCTGCATCTTTATGAAGGCGGCATTCGCGTACCCGCAATCATCCGCTGGCCCAGCATCATTAAAGCGGGGCGCGTGAGCGATGCGGTTGCATCTGGAATGGATGTGATGCCCACACTATTGGATTCGCTCGGCATCGCCCTCGAACGCGATGACCGCGTAGACGGCGTGAGTTTCGGCAAACTGTTTGTGAGCAATGCATGGCAGCGCGACAAGTTTATTTATTGGCAATACGACGAAGCGATCAGCGTGCCGCGCGATGAGAAAGACAAAACGCCTACGCCGAAATATGCGGTGCGCGACGGCGATTACAAACTGCTGATTGACCATAAATTTACTTCGGTTGAGGTTTACAACTTGCGGCTCGATCCGGGGGAGACAACCGACGTTTCGCAAAAAGAATTAAAACGCTGGCGACCGACCATTGAACGCGCCAAGCTGATTCAACGGCAGATTCTGGCGAAAGAGAAATGAACGTCCGCGTAGTGCTGGTGCGCCCGCGCGATCCGAACAACATCGGCGCAGCCGCACGAGCCATGAAAAATTTCGGCTTCCGCGATTTGTGGATCGTGTCGCCGTTTCCCGCGACGTGGGAACAGATCAAATCGGCACCGCATGCGATGGATGTCGTCGAAAGTGCGCATGTCGTTGATTCGCTGGCCGCAGCCATCGCCGATTGCAATCTCGTTATTGGTACGGGTGACGTACGGCGTGCCAGTGACGAAGACCAACCGATGACGCCGTTGCAATTGAGCGAACGTCTGCGACAAGCTAGCTATCGCGTTGCGTTGCTGTTCGGCAATGAAAAGTCCGGCCTAAACAATGAAGACCTCGCGCATTGCCATCGCTTGCTGGCGATTCCCACTAATAAAGATTGTCCTTCGATGAATCTGGGTCAGTCGGTCGCAGTTTGTTTGTATGAGTTGGCGCGCGAACGTTCGCTGCCTGCCGCACCGCCGATTGAACAGCCGACGGCGGCGACGTGCGATGCGGCGACGGAACTGGCACGCGCGCTGTTGCACGACATCGGCTTTGTCTTGCCAGGCAACGAAGACGATCTAATGCGCCGCATCCGTGCTGCATTGTTGAAATATGAATTGTCGAGTTACGACTTGAATATGCTCTGCGGGATTATGCAAAAGACTCGCAGGGCGCTACGGCTGAAACAAGCGGATGAATAAAAGGAAAAGCGCGACAACGTATTTCTCGTTGCCGCGCCAACCGTCCTCACGCGAACCGCTTGGCTCGCATATAACGCCGCCTTTTTGCTGCCGTCACCGAAGCGGCGTTACGGCAACGCTTACTGCAATGACGATGCCAAAACGAATCGTGCTTGCGATGGCCTGATTTCAAAGGGCTTTTGCAACGATGGCTATTTTCAGGTGGGGCAAATTAAGACAACCCTTCGCCTTCTTGCCTCAGTCATCATCACTGCCACGGCTTCGCTTGATCGCAATTTGCTGACGCAAAGCCAATAAATACAGGCTTTCTTACCAAATTCTCCGCCGACATCACTTTGGCATTCAAGTTGTTACGGAACCGGCGGCGTCCACAAGACGCCATCCATCTCCTGTAGTGGGTGTCATCCATAGGGTTATGGAAGACGCCTGGGGTTAAGATCTGTGTGATGGCAGATCGAAATTAAGCGCGGGCTTCGCAAGAAGCGCCGCGCTATTTTTTCGCTACGTCCAATGCGCGCAACGGAAACAAAACTGAAGGCTGATGCTCGCGCGTCATAACCGCTTCGATGCGTTTGACGATGTCAGGATGTTGCGCCGCTACGTCGCGCGCTTCGCTCACATCGTTTTTCAAATCGTAAAGCTCAATGACCGAAACGCTGCGATGCAAATTGCGCCGCAAGCCTTTCCACTCACCCATTCGCACGGCTTGCTGCCCGCCGTATCCGCCAAAGTCCCAAAACAAAAATTCGTGGCGTCGCTGCTTGCCCTTGCCCGTTAGCGTAGGCAGCAAACTCACGCCATCCGTCGCAGGCGCTTTGACTCCGGCTACGTCACATAACGTAGCCATCACGTCATAAAACACGCCGGGCATTTCGTTCACGCTGCCCGCTTTGATCTGCTTCGGCCAGCGCGCGATAAATGGTACGCGAATGCCGCCTTCATAAACGCTGCCTTTGAACGCGCGAAACTTGCCCGTCGAACCGAAGAATACGTAATCCAAGCCGCCCATTCGCCCCGGCAGAAATTCAAAATCTTTCGTCACCGTACCGAACGCGCCGCCATTGTCGCTCGTGAAAACGACTAGCGTGTTTTCATCGAGCTTGAGTTCTTTCAACAGCGCGAAGATGCGACCCACGCTGCGATCCATCCGCGTGACCATCGCCGCATAAGTCGCGCGCGGCTTTTCGCAGGCTACGTAACTGCCTTGCGCAGCCGACGGCGGATCGTCGGGAAAAGCTCCGTCATATTCGCGCAGCGAATCTTCCGGCACTTGCAACGCCACGTGCGGAATCGTGAACGGCACGTAAGCGAAAAACGGTTTGTCCTTGTTGGTACGAATGAATTGCAAGGCTTCGGCTTCGATCAAATCGTGCGAGTAATGTTTGCCCGTGACACCGCGCGTGTTGCCTTCGAGCGTGACGCGCTCGCGGTTGCGCCACAGATGGTCTGGATAAAAGTTGTGGGCTTCGCGTTGGCAGTTATAGCCATAAAACAAATCGAAGCCCTGCGCGTCGGGGCTGCCCGTTGAATCAACAAACCCCAAGCCCCACTTGCCGAATCCGCCCGTCGCGTAACCTTTCGCCTTGAGCAATTCGGCAATCGTGACTTCGCTCGCCGGAATCGGTTCCTGTCCTTCGGGTTGGTATTCTTTGTTGTCGCGGATGTAAGCATGCCCACCGTGCTTGCCCGTCATCAACACGCACCGCGAAGGCGCACACACCGGACTGCCCGAATAAAATTGCGTAAAGCGCATCCCCTCGCGCGCCATCCGGTCGAGCTGCGGCGTGCGGATTTTAGTGTTGCCGTAACTCCCCAAATCTCCCCAGCCAAGATCATCGGCGAGGATGAATACGATATTGGGCGGACGCTGTGCCATTGCCATAGTCGTCACACGATCAGCTAACGTCGGCAAGGCCAAGGCGAGCAGGAGCAAAATGCGTAAGCAGGATTTCATCAGCAGTCTTCTTTCTTTCGAGAATAGTTTGGGTTCAAACGCGGGAAAGGAAATTTTCCCAACACGAAAAGTTTGCGCAAACGAAACGGCAACGGGCTTTCGACTAACGCGATGGCTTTGAGGCTTTCCATCCCTGAAACGAACCACGGGTCGCGCACCGCCGGAACCGCGCGAATCCACGACGGCGTAGCGAGTTTCAATTCGCCGCACAATTGTTCCGTCGTCGCCGCCAACAAAGCATCCATTCGTTCGTCGGTTAAGGCGAACGGCTCCACGATCATTTGCGGTTCGCGGTAATGGCGAAAGTCGTCTACGAAATCCATCAAATGAATGCGCCAATGTTGCGGGTCGTCGCTAATTTGTTGTTTGGTTTGTTTCAGCGTCAGCATCGTTGTTTTCATGGGCGTTCTCAAGCGATTCGAATAATTTGCTCGCCGCTGGAACGTGCCGCTGGGCGTTGGCCATCAATTCGTCAAAATCTTCGGGCTTCATTTGGTGATAAGCCAACTCGACTTTTTCCTGCTCGGCTTTCGTGAGCTTACTAAATTGCTTTTTCACGGTTTCCCTCACGACTCGTTCGGGTCGTTGTAATCGCTTAAAAAGAGTTTGCCGTCGTAATCAACCAAGCCGAAGCGTGACCGATCAAACCAGCCTTGTCTTCCCAGCACGTTGCGCAGATAAGCGGGATCAGCGGCAAAATAAACCATCGTCACGTATTCAATCTCAAGCACGGAAAGCGTGACCTCGTGGCCGTAAGTGAGAAAGCTGCCGGTCACGGTGTCAAAGCGTTGGGGCCGACCGCGTTCGATGTCGAGGCCGAGGTCTTCGCCGTAATTTCTTGAAAAGATACAAGCCGACGAGCCGCAATCCACCTTGGCTTTCAGTTCCGTCTCACACCCGCCCCAATGCAAGGCGACGGGAACCGTAATGCCCGAAAGGCTCAGGTCATAAGCGTAATATCGTTTGAAAGATAACGTCTCTATTTTCATAACCATCCTCCACTGAAAAATTCATTTGGTGCTTCAGCGATCACGACAAACGGCGAAGCTACGCCTTGCGCCCTGGCTTCCGCGCGAACCTGATGCGGGTCTGCGCCGTGGCTCAACAAACGATCTCCGTCTAACGCCAGCCATTGCCCGGCATATTCGGCTTCGTGTTCCGACAGCCAGCGCATTTCCCGCTCGCGTGAAGGCTTAATCGCAGTTGTACCATTCGTTGAGGGCGCAACCGCTCGGTGTTCGGCATTAATATGCTGCACCAGTTTTTGCGCTTCTTCCGGTGATAACGATCTTACGACTTCGAGTGCGTGTTCATAAGCTACGGTAGACATGGTTTCGTTCTCCTTTCGCGGCGTAATTTTGGGTTGCCGTTCCACATTCGGCAAGTTCAGGTCAGCACGGCGCGTTCGACGAATTTGCGTAGGAGTGGTTCGCGGTCATCGGCTTCGACCAACTGGCGCAAGCCTGCGCCGTCAATCGGTACGACGCGCAGCGGGAACTTACTGTCGCGCAGCCTTTCCTTGTCGAAGGTCTCGGCAAACTTTTCGGTACAAATCAGGAAGCCCAACCGGCAATGCCCGCCGCGCGTTTCGAGCTTGCGATAAAACTGCACGTATTCATTTTTGCCTACGCGCTGGGCTTGCCAGTTTTTCGCTTCGACAAGAATGAGGCTGCCCCACTCGCGCCAGAATGGATCAGGGCTCTCGTTGCGTACGACCAAATCAATTTCTTCGGTTGCGGTGTTGTAGTTGCGCTCGCTTACGGTGAAGCCGGGGATGGTGGCAAAGAGCGCCGTCAACAAATCTTCCAGGGCTTTTCCTTTTTGGCGGGCGTCGCTGTTGTGTAGCACCTCTTGGTATTTGACAGAGATTTGCTGCTCTAACTCAACTCGCGCTTGCACGGTCAACAATGATGGCGACTTGGGTTGCGAAGAGATGTTAGTTACTGATGTACTCAGAGAAAGATCGAAATAACAAAACTTAGCTGTCAAACTTTGCATTGCCTCATGTGCAATATCTTTGACCTCCATTTCGAGATCGCGAGATGCTATATCTGACAAACTACTAAAAATATGCTGGTCAGTTGTGTAATAGCCGATGATGCTAGCCGCTTTCTTTCGCACGTAGCTATCGTGGCTTTTCATTGCAAAGAGTAATCTATTAGTTAGAGTTGTTTGGCTGATCGACGCTGACTGCTCTGCCATATGCATGAGCAAAATAGCAGATCGCCATCGAACAAAGCGATTAGTATGTTTCAAATCCAATAGCAGGCTTGAAAATTGGCTTTTATCGCCGAAATTATCGTCAAGCTGTAGCGAGTATATAAACTCTGCAAAGTCGGGCGTGCTGAGGCGATCTGCCGATAAGGCTTTTAACTCATTTATAGAGTCCTTGCTTGCATCTAATGATATGAATTTCACTGCCTGATAAATGCGTCCATAAATTGACACAGTAAGAAGCTGACTTTCTAGTTTTGATTCTTCGGTAAGAAGCAAAATTAAAAAGATGAAAATGAATATTTTGTTTTGGCTGATAGAAACGGGCCTAAGAACAAACCCTAGAAACTCCGCCTCCCCTTCAGTTCTTATTTTGAGATGCACTATCAACCTCTTAAACAACTCACTGCTTCCTGATGCCGGGTTTCTCCGAGACGTATACGGTAAACAACGGGAGCATAACCTTACATAAGTAAAAATTAGTGATTCCGGCAATTTTTCCAACGCTTCGTAAAACTTATCCGGCTCCTCCACCAAGCCGAGCGTCATCGGCAACACCTCCATCTCCGCCAACGTCGGATTGAAGTAAGCGCGACAGAAAACCCGTTCGCACGTATCGCCGTTATCGCGTTTGGCTAACTGCCAAGCTGCCAGATATTCCTGCAAGGTGAGATGGGCAAAGGCGTAATGGTCTGTGCCGACTTGCCGCAACAAAGCGGTGGCTTTGACATCTTCAGCGAGGTCGCGCGGCCTTTCGATGACGGTTCCTTCGCGTTCTTTGAGCGCGCGGGCGAAGGCGATGGCTTCGTCACGAAGCTGTTCGCTGGTGAAGACCAATCGGTTCACGTCGTTCTCGGTATTGCCGATGTCGTAAGGCGGGCGGATGAGTCCTTTGAGCAACTGGTTAAAAGCCAGTTGCTTGAGCAAGTCGAGTTTGAGCGAGCCGCCTGCGTCATCAACCAACCACTTCCGGTTAGGCTCGACTCCTTCTTTTTCGCTATCGAGTTGTTGCGCCAGTTTGAGCGTAATCTGCTGGTAAAGTTCGAGCTTGTCGTTGGTCACGCTCCCGTGTTCCTGCCACAGTTGCAGGATGAAGCCGAGCAGCGCCGGTACGCGCGCCAGTTCGCGCAGTTCGCGGCGGCGTTGCAATTCGCGCTGGAAGGTCTGGCGTTCGGGTACGTCACGGTAGTAATGCTCGATGAACTGTTCGATCTGGCGCGGATTGAGCGGCAGGATTTCGAGCATCTTCGCGTTGCCGAAGCTGCGCAATGCAAAGGGGCGCGTAGAAATCACGACCGCGTTCCGTCCGTAAGCCGATGACAGAAATTCGCTGACCGACGTTTGCAGGTCGCGGAAGAAACTCGCGCCGCTGACTTCATCCAGCCCGTCGAGGAAGACGGCGACGCGACCGGCGCGCAATCGTTCGCGGAAGTCTTG
>JABFSD010000655.1 GCA_013140935.1 Acidobacteriota bacterium | reverse complement strand
ACCTTTGACGACTTCGCTGCCTTCCAACCCGACCCATTCGCTCATCGAACTGTCATACATCGCCACGTCGTAACCCAGATACTTCGCCACAAAATAAGTATGCGAAGCCTGCACGCCGTTTTGTATCGCAGCCTGTCAGGTTGCGGAGTCTTCACGTTCAAACCGAATGAAACCAAGGCGAGCCATCGCAACCTGACAGATTGCGATACGGCTCAGTCCGTGCTTTTGACGACGCCAATGTAAGGCAGATTGCGATAGCGTTCAGCGGCATCGAGTCCGTAACCGACGACGAATTTGTCTTCGATGGTGAAGCCGATGTAATCAGCCTGAACCTCGGCCTTGCGTCGTTCGGGCTTGTTGAGTAAGGTGACGATGCTGATCGAAGTCGCGCCGCGCGCGCGAAAACTGTTGACCAAATAGCTTAAGGTCAGGCCGGTATCGAGAATGTCTTCGACGAGAATGATGTCGCGGCCTTCGAGCGGTTCGTCGAGGTCTTTTATGATCCGCACTTCACCGGTAGAGCGCGTCCCCTTGCCGTAACTCGACACGGCGATAAAATCAATACTCAATTCAAGATCAATGGCGCGAATGAGGTCGCTCATGAATACGAGCGCCCCTTTCAGCACGCAGATCAATTCGGGCTTGCGTCCGGTGTAATCGCGCGCAATCGCTGCGCCTAATTCTTTGATACGGGCTTGAATGGCTTCCGCTGAGATCATCACTTCGATCTGCGAATTATTAAACTCTGAGCTAGCTGACATAACGGGATGCGGCTCCTATTGGTAATCCGCGTTCGTAGTTCCGCCTTCAGGCGGTCAGGTTCGGGTATGCGAATCAACCGCCTAAAGGCGGAACTACGAACGCGGCTATGATGAATTGTTTAAATTACGAAAGGCGACCGGCACTATAGAAGCGGCTTTCACCGCCTGTCAATTTTAGCTCGCCTTATCTTTTTGAAAGCAGGTTGTACTGAATGAATTATCGTTTTCCCCTCATCGAAAAATTGCCGCCTTATGTGTTTGCGGTGACCAATCAACTCAAGATGGAAGCGCGCCATCGCGGCGAAGACATCATTGATTTCGGCATGGGCAATCCCGATCTGGCTACGCCGCAGCCGATTGTGGATAAACTTTGCGAAGCCGCCCAACAGGCCAAGAACCATCGCTATTCGCAATCAAAAGGCATTCCGAATTTGCGGCTCGAAATCACGCGCTGGTACGAGCGGCGTTACGGCGTCACGCTCAATCCCGAAACCGAAGCCATCGCTACCATCGGCGCGAAAGAAGGTTTCTCGCATTTGATTCTCGCGTTGGTCGAACCGGGCGATAAAGTCATTGTGCCCGAACCCAGCTATCCGATTCACTCGTTCGCTGCAACGATTGCCGGATGCGAAATCATCAAGCTGCCGATTGGCGGCGGCGCACAAGCTACGTTAGAGGCGCTGCGCCAACTCGAATATCCCGACAGTGCACAGCCCAAGATTTTAGTGTTGTCGTTTCCGCACAACCCTACGACCGAAGTGGTTGATCTCGCCTTTTTTGAAGAAGTCGTAGACATCGCGCGCCATCGCGGCTACCTCGTGATTCATGATTTGGCTTACGCCGATCTGGTCTTCGACGGAGCGACCGCGCCGAGCATCTTGCAAGTCAAAGGCGCGAAAGACGTCGCGGTCGAAATGTTCTCGATGTCGAAAAGTTATTCGATGGCGGGCTGGCGCATGGGCTTTTGCGTAGGCAACGCGCAAGTCGTTTACGCGCTGACGCGCATCAAGAGTTATTTGGATTACGGCATGTTCCAGCCCATTCAAATCGCTGGTGTGATTGCGCTGCGCGACTGTGATGAATACGTGCCCGAAATCGTCAGCGTTTATAAGAACCGCCGCGACGCGCTGATCAAAGGACTCAACTTGATTGGCTGGGACGTACCTGCGCCCAAAGGCACGATGTTCGTATGGGCAAAGATTCCTGGGCAGTATGCCAAAGCCGGTTCGCTCGAATTCGCCAAACACCTCATCACTGACGCAGGCGTCGCCGTCGCGCCCGGCATCGGCTTCGGGCAAGCGGGCGATACGCACGTGCGTTTTGCGTTGATTGAAAACGAACAGCGCATTGCGCAAGCTATGCGCGGACTGAAGCAGTTTTTCAGTCAGGAACCCGATTGGGTTTGAAGCCGCATTAACGTTGAATCAGAAAGGAGTAATCAGATGATAACAACGACTGTGGAATATACAGATGAAGACATCTTGCGTCTGGGCAAGGACATGTATGAGCGTGAAATCAAGCCGCTAGTGCCCGCTGACAAAGAAGGATGTGTCGTGGCGATAGACATTCAAAGTGGCGAGTTTGAATTGGCGGAGGATGCGCTTACCAGCGCTAAACGATTACACGCCCGCTTACCTGGAGCAGTTGTTTATGTAGCGCGTGTAGGTTCGCCGGGATTGCATCGGGTGGGATTACGTGGGAGGTCTGAACAGTCATGATCGTTGGAGAAGTGAACGCCCAACTGGAATCAGTCATCCCACTGACGTTGTTGGCGGCAAATGGAAAGGCTTTCACCATGAGCGCAGTGGTTGATACGGGCTTTGCAGGCACGCTCATTTTGCCATTCAGCGTGTGCGCTGCCATGGGCTATGAGCATTTAGGGATGGGATATTTGACACTGGCGGATGGCTCTGAAGTCGGATCGAAACTTCATGCTGCGACAGTTCTCTGGGACGACCAGCCGCGTGAAATCGAAGCTGATTCGCTTGACGGTGAAACCTTTGTGGGAGTGTTGCTGATGAAAGGCTATAGGCTTTGCACGGCCCTCGAAGTCGGAGGCGCTGTGACGCTTGAACCACTTCCGACCAAAAGCTAATGACCAACCGCGAAGACATTCAACAACTCGTCCGCACTGCCCTCAACGAAAAGTTGAGCGGTGCGTCGCAGCCGGTTGCGTCAGACCTCGTAGACGAATCAGTCAAGCGCGTCATCACCGAACGCGAAGTCTTGAACGTACCCGCAGGCGGCAAGTTATTAATTCGCGCTGATGTGGTCATTACACCTGCCGCGCAAGATGCACTGCGCGAACGTGGCATCGAATTGCAAACCCGCGCAACGCCAACGAGCAAAGGCCACGCGCTACACATCGCCATCGGAGCCGATCACGGCGGTTACGCGATGAAGGAACAATTGAAAACTTTGCTCATCGCGTTGGGCCATCAGGCGCGCGATTTCGGCACGCATTCTGAAGACGCGGTGGATTATCCCGACTTCGCGCATGCCGTAGCCCACGCCGTAGCGCAACACACCTGCGATCTGGGCATCATCATTGACGGCGCGGGCATCGGCTCTTGCATGGCCGCGAACAAGGTGCCCGGCGTACGCGCGGCGCTGTGTTATGACGAAGCCACCGCACGCAACAGCCGCGAACACAATTACGCCAACGTGCTGACGCTGGGCGGGAAGATGATCGCGCGCGAACAGATGGAAAAGATCGTTACGGCCTGGCTCAGTACGCCCGAAGGCGAAGCGCGCCACGGCAAGCGCGTCGCCAAAATCATGGCGATTGAAAAGCAATACTTGCGGCAAACGTAAAACAACCTTTCCCGGTGGTTCTTGCGTCTGCATTCCGTCGCATTCAACGGCAAGCGTGCCCCTTGCCCTTATATTCAAAACAACCTCCTCACAGTCGTTACCCTTTTTCAGGAGCTTCCCCATGCTTTGGCCGATTCGTCCGTTGCACTCGCTCGCAGCATTCAAAAATTCTTTGGGCAAACATTCATTCGCCGTATCATTTTCCTTGCTCGCCTTCGTCATCGGTCTGCATTGCTGGCAGCGCGTTACGGCTCAATCCGGTCGTAGCATTCGCGTCGTCAGCGGCGCGGCGCAACCCGGCCAGACCATCGTCGTTCCGCTCGAACTCGTGGCACAGGGCGATGAAAATGCGCTGGGCTTCAGTTTGAATTTCAATCCGGCGCAATTGAGTTA
>JABFSD010000567.1 GCA_013140935.1 Acidobacteriota bacterium | reverse complement strand
AACCCCAGGCCGATACGATTTCGCTCAAGCCGATGCGGGCGGCTTGCTCGTCGTCTACGATCAATACACGTGCTTTTTCCATAGGGCGTGAGTCTAACAACCGAGACGCGATGGGGAAAGGCTGAAGCCTGCGCCACGTTAGCAGCATCGGTTTGATAATCGAAAAAGCATTCGCAACAATCGCCGCCTTCCGTATGGCTGAGATCAAACGAATTTTAGTGCGCGGTACGAACTGGCTGGGCGATGCCGTGATGACGACGCCTGCGTTGCGGCAGTTGCGCACAGCCTTTCCGTCAGCGCATATCGCATTGCTGGTAACGCCACTCACCGCCGGACTGTTTGAGGGCTGCTCGTTCGTTGACGAAGTGCTGCCCTATCGCCGCAAGGAAGACGGCGTCGCGGCCTTTATCAAAGCCGTGCATGACATTCGCGCGCGCAAATTCGATGCAGCCTTGCTCTTTCAAAATGCGTTTGAAGCCGCGCTGCTCGCGTGGTTAGGCCGTGTGCCCCTGCGGATTGGTTACGCGATGCACGGACGCGCGGTGTTGCTGACGCATCGCTTGCAGCATGACGCTACGCATCAGGGACGGCATCAGGTTCACGATTATTTAGATATTGTTGAACGCGCGGCGCAGTTGACAGGTGCATCGTTTGAAAGCGACGCAATGGCTTCGCTAACTGCGAGCGCGGCGCAACGACAAGCGGCGCAAGCCTTGTTACAAGGTCGCAGTCTCACGCGGCGACCGTTGATTGCGTTGAATACGGCGGCGACGAACAGTCGCGCGAAATGCTGGCCGACAGAAAATTTCGCAGCGTTGGCAGATCGTTGGGCGAGCGAACGCGACGCGCAAATCGTCTTGATCGGCGCAGCGTCAGAACGCGAGAACGCCGCCGCCGTGATTGCGCAAATGCGAACGGCACAAGTTGTGAATCTGGCGGGCGAGACTTCGATGAGTGAATTAATCGGCTTGCTCGCGACTTGCGATTTGTTGGTGAGCAACGACACCGGCCCCGCGCACGTAGCCGCCGCTTTGGGCACGCCGACGTTGACTTTGTTTGGGCCTACGAATGAGTTTGAGACGGCGCCGACGGGCGCGTACGCCGAGTTGATTCGTGTTGACGGAATTGAATGTGCGCGCTGTATGCACCGCGATTGTCCGATAGATCATCGGTGTATGACGCGGCTGACCGTCAACGATATATACGCGCGCAGCACCGCGATGTTGAGCCCCAATGAATAAACTTACTTTACGTCCCGCCATCTTCCTCGACCGCGACGGCACGTTGAACGAAGAGCGCGGTTACATCACCGAACTCTCGCAATTCAGTTTGTATGATTACGCCACCGAAGCCGTCCGCCACATCAACGCCGTCGGTTGGCTCGCCGTCGTCATCACTAATCAAGCCGGTATCGCTCGCGGCTTATACGACGAAAACTTTTTGCACGAGTTACACGACACGATGCGCGCGCAGTTGCACGCGCAAGGCGCACAGTTAGACGGCGTTTATTATTGTCCTCATCTGATGCCGGAACGTTTCGCGCCGCCTGAATATGTTGAATCGTTATCGCCTTATCGCATCGCGTGCGAGTGCCGCAAACCCAGGCCCGGCTTGCTCGAACGCGCGGCGCGCGAGCTGGCAATTGATCTCACGGCGAGTTACGTCATCGGCGACCGTTACGGTGACGTAGAAGCAGGCCACGCTGTCGGCGCACGCGGCGTGTTGCTCGAAACCGGACACGGCGCGCATGAGATTTCGCTACGTGACGAATGGCCGCGTCCGCCGGAATTCATCGCAGCGAATGTGCTGGAAGCGGTGAAAACCATTTTGCGCTGAACGCTGCTGCCTTGCGCGAGGCGGCGCGGCTGCCCGTATAATCACGTCCAATCATGGCTGAAGTTCTCTTTAAGTTGTTTTTAGTTTTATTGCTGGTCATTGCGAACGGCTTTTTCGTCGCGGTGGAATTCGCGCTGGTGAGCGTGCGGCGTTCGCGCATCGAATCGCTCGCGGCCAATGGCAAGATGGGCGCGCGTTCGGTGTTGCGCGCGCTCGATCACCTCGACTCAATGTTATCGGCCAGCCAGTTCGGCATCACCATTGCCAGCCTGGCGTTAGGCGCAGTCGGCGAATCTACGTTGGCGCATTTGCTCGAACCAGTGTTTGCGCGCGTGATGCCTGTGAACGCCGCGCCGTGGATTGCCCATTCCATTGCCGTCGCCATCGCGCTGGCCGTCATCACTTATTTGCATCTGGTGTTAGGCGAATATGCGCCGAAAGCCTTTGCCATCGAAAAGGCCGAAGCCATTGCGATGGCGACGGCGCGTTCGATGGAAATTTTTTATAAAACCTTCAAGCCCTTCATCTGGTTCATCAACGTATCGGGCATCAAGTTCCTCAAACTGTTTGGCGTCAACTTTCGTCCGGGGCATCACGCGGCTTACACCGAAGACGAAATTCGCTATCTCATCAAGACCAGTCACGAGTCAGGCCACTTGCAAAGCGAAGAGAAAGACATGATTTACAACGTGTTCGAGTTTTCTGAACTCACCGCGCGCCAGGTCATGATTCCGCGCACCGAAGTCACTGCGCTCGAAGACACCGCTACGTTTGAAGAAGTCGTGCAAAAATTTCAGTCAACGGGTTATTCGCGCCTGCCGGTTTATCACGACAGCCTCGACGAGATCGTAGGCATCCTGCACGGCAAGGACGTCATGTCTTTCCTGTTAAATAAAAAGTTGGTGAATGGGTTTGAAATGGCGAAGACGCTGCGTCCGCCCGTGTTTATCCCCGACACGATGAAGCTGGCGGATGTCCTGCAACAGATGAAACGCGACCGCACGCATCTGGCCGTCGTGATTGACGAACACAGCGGCGTCGAAGGCATTCTCACGCTCGAAGATTTATTGGAAGAATTGGTCGGCGAAATTCAGGACGAACACGACGATGCGCAAGCCGAACAGTTGAAACAACAAAGCGACGGCAACTTCACGATGGATGGCAGCCTGCCCATTCACGAAGCGAATCGAAAGTATGATTTGAATTTGCCCGAAGCGAGCGATTACACGACGGTCGCGGGCTTTCTGCTGTGGCGCGCCGGACGCATGCTCGCGGCGAACGATGTCGTTGAATATGAAAATTTGCGCTTCACCATCGAATCGGTCGTCCGCCGCCGCATCACGCGCGTCAAAATGGAGCGCGTGTTACCCGAGGTGCCGGACGACTCATTGCTTACGATTGTTGATCTTTAGTGGCTAGTGATTAGTGGCTAGTGGCTAGTGGTCAGTGATTAGAGTTAGTAGTTAGTGATTAGTGTTTAGTCTGTGAACTAGCCGCTAGCCACTAATCACTAGCCACTAATCACTAGCCACTCGCCACTCGCCACTCGCCACTCGCCACTCGCCACTAACTTTGACTGAACCCGCATCCCCCATTTTGACGATTGGCTTGATTTCCAGTTATCCGCTGCACGTGGGCGGCGTGGAAACGCATCTGTTGTCGTTGCTGCGTTACAGCGATCAAGCCCGTTATCGTTTCGTATTGATCGGCCCCATCTCGCCGGAACTCACCGCCCAAGTCGAAGCCCTCGGCGCGCAAGTGGCGCAATGGCGTCCGAAGCGGGTGACGCACCTCACTTCCCTCTTTCGTCTCTGGCACATCCTGCGCGCTTACGAAATTGATGTGATTCACTTTCACTGTCCGCGCGCGGCGTTGATGGCGCGTCCATTGACGCGGCTGTGGCGCATCCCCGTCGCCGTCACCGTGCAATTACCGCCTTACTATTTCACCGGCAACGGACTCATCAATACACCGCTCGGCTTGTGGTTTTATAAAAAGTGCGAACGCTTCGTAAATTTTCATTGCACCGACCAATTGATTTACGCCTCGTTTCAAGTGATGGAAGAAGCGCGCGTGCTGGGCTTGATACGCGACGACAACACCGTTTTCATTGGCAACGGCGTCAACCTCGAAGA
>JABFSD010001021.1 GCA_013140935.1 Acidobacteriota bacterium | reverse complement strand
GTTCAAGCTGGCCGATATGGCTACGCAAATTGATGCGGCGCGACTGCTGACGATGCGCGCGGCGTGGCTGAAAGATAACAAACGGGCTACGACCAAAGAGTCTGCGATGGCGAAACTTTATGCTTCAGAAATCGCCGTCAAAGTCGCCGAAGAAGCCATTCAAATTCACGGCGGCTACGGATTCACTAAAGACTATCCGCCTGAAAAGCACTGGCGCGATTCCAAGATTTGCACCATCGGCGAAGGTACGAGCGAAGTCCAGCGCCTCGTCATCGCGCGGCAATTGGTGGTTACGAGTTTATAACTCAAGCGCCTCGCCAATCGCGTTTCTAAACCATGCGGTGCCAACCAATACTTCAGGCCGAACGTTAGGTTTCGCCGTAAATTTACTTTTCATGCTGAAGTGCGGGTAAAAAGTTTCAAAGTCATCGCTTTGCAATTCCTGCGCTATCTTCAAGTAACCTTCTTCCTCTGTTAGATTTTCATCGCGCAATACCTTGTAACTGCTGCGCGACTCTTTCAGATCAGCTACAGTTTGGATCAGTTGCAAATTTTTCTGCTTGGTAATTTCCTGCTTATAAGGCTCGACCTCGAATCCTGAAATCGCCTCCGCCAGGTTGTCATGATGGTAAAGATAGTTTTCAAAAGCGTAGTACTTCAGCACGAATAAACGTGGAAACTTCTCTCGAATTCTGCTTATTTCTTCTTCAGTCAAATAATCTCGATCTATTAGCCCGTAAACCGCCTGATTGGTTTTCACCCGATAATAAACCGCGTCTTTATTTGATACTCCCAGAAAGATTTTTCCTTCAAATTCCAGCCGTTGATACAACTTGTCATTCTTGTTTTCGCAAAGAAAAACCTGCCGGTCTTTGAACAAGCTAGGCAGAATATCTGCTGGCACAGCAATCTCAAAAATCTCCGTCGTATCTTTCGGCAACGGCATTAATGTTTGCGGCAAGTCGAAATCTATTTGGTCAAAATCAAGAATAGCGGCTGCCTCCGTTTCCTGCGCATACTTGATAAAACCCAGCGAATGACTCGCGGTCCAAAGCTGGCAATTTTCCGGCAACCAGTTCTCGGTAATTTCTTTCAGCAAGTTATATTGCAACGCGGTGTTTAAGTGAGCATCAAGTTCGTCAATGAAATAGATGGTGTCGTCAAAAAAAGCCCGGCGCGTGAGTAAGTTAAACAAGATATTGACGACCTCTTTTTCACCGTGGCTCAATAAATCATAGTGAAGATCGGAAGTCCCTTTACGAAATCGCAAATTGGTAGGGTTGCCATTCAAAGGAGGCTTCATAGAATACATTTGTAAGTTGACGGAGTCTTCGTCGGTGAAAATACGTGCTAAAGCATCGTTGATCGGTTTTATGTACTTATCCCTGATGGCTTTCGTTTCATAGCTTTCTTCGTTAAAGACATCCCCTAACAACCGGTCGTTTTGAACGTCCAGATCGTTTTCGAAACGCTGGTCAATTTCGATGTAAGCCAGCGGCTTGTCTAAATTTTCAGTGATGGTTCGCTCCTGCGCCTGCCTTGAAGTTCTTAGTAAACGTGGCGTGCTTCGTAATGCGCTGCGACCATAAAACGTTTTGATAGCAGGGGCAGGACCTTCGTGTGTTACACGAAGGAGTGATGCCTCAGACGAAAAAACCAGCCCGAGCTTCACCTGATTATTAAGAGAAATTTCTATCCTTGTTTCTTGGTTTGAGCCTTTGTTCAAGTAAGTCGAAAACAATTGAGAACCGAATGGGAGTTGGAGTTTTTCCATACTTGAAACACCACTAGGTCTTGAAACTGACTCAAAAGCATCGAATACACTGCTTTTCCCACTACCATTCGCTCCAATCATCAGCACCAATCTCGGCGGCGCAGCCAGCCCCGACAGATCAATCGTCAAATCGGTAAACCGTTTGAAATTTTGTAGATGGATTTTGTTGACAAACATATCGCTCAGTCCTCTTTCGGCAAGGATATCTGTTCTTTTTCCCAAACTTTGGCGAACTTCAGAAATACACCGTAAGCCGTACTCACTGCAATTATCAATCCCTGCACGCCGTCAAGAAAGCCTTGCTTGAGCAGGTAAGTGCGAACGAAAGCGGCAATCGTCACTACGAATAGCTCAACCACACCAACCCGTTTGCCGCTTTGACGCAAGGCTTCAGCACCGAGCGAAGCATACGTCTCCATCCGCCGATGATGATCGCTGAGGCTGTCGCTGGTGTAATGCAACAACTCGCCTGTGAGCGTTTCAGTACGGCCACGTACGCGCGCCGTTTCGTGCGGAGCGATGCCGTCCCAATAACTCGCGGCTTTGCGATAGAGCCGCATTTGATAATCGGGATACCAGCCGGAATGCAGAATCCAACGATTGAGAAAGCGCGTACGCCGCGCGATCTTGAATCCATCCGGCAACGCAGCTTCATCGCGTTGCCTCAATGCTTGAATCGCCGCCGCCAGTTCCGGCGTAACGCGTTCGTCGGCATCCAGCCAAAAAATCCAATCGCCCGTCGTCAGTGAATCAGAGTATTCGTGCTTGTCTTTATAACCGCGAAATTCGCGTTGATAGATTTTGTCGGTGTAACGCCGCGCAATCGCCACCGTGTCATCGGTCGAAGCCGAATCGCAGATCACAATCTCATCGGCCCACGCCGCGACCGATTCGCACGCGGCGGCGATGTTGTGGGCTTCGTTGAAGACGTTGATCTTGACGGAAATTTTCAAGGCGTGGCGATATGAAACGCCTGAGTTGGTAGGGCAGGTTATTAACCTGCCCTACCCTCATCGTTTCTAACGTAATTTAGAAAGTCAGCCGCAAACCGAACTGCACGCGGCGCATTGCGTTCGCCGTCGTGATGACGCCAAACGTAGCCGATGTCGCGCCCGTCGGAACCGCCGTGCCGGGTTGTCCGAGGCTTACCATGTTGAAAGCATTGGTGGCTTCACCTCGGAAGCGCAGCTTGACGCGTTCGGTCAAAGTGAAATCGCGTGAGAGCGCGAGGTCTACGACTCGATAGCCGGGGCCGTCGAGAATGTTGCGTGGCGAGTTGCCATCCGTAGCCACACCAGTCACTACTCGATTCTGAACAAAGGCCGCCGTGTTGAACCATTGCGCCGCCGTCGGATTAGCAATCTTCGGGTCGCCGATCAATTGCGCGCGGTCGTTGGTGACGCCGTCGAGATTGGCGTCTACGTTGCCGTTCGAGATGGTGAAAGGCAGGCCGCTGCGCAACTTGATGATGGGCGAAATGCTCCAGCCATTCAGCAGGTTGCTCAAGATCGCGTTCTTGCCGTTGTAGTAATCAGGTTGATAGTTGAAGTTCGCGCTGAAGACATGCCGCTGGTCGGTGTCGGCGCGTCCTTTGTCCAAAAAGAGCTTGCTGTAATTCTGCGCCAGGCCCTGCGTCGTGTTGTTGTGAAGCTGCACACTGCTCAGCGTTTTGCTGAACGTATAAAAAGCGTTAAAGCTGACCTTGTGGCTCATACGCATCTGACTGGTCACTTGCAGCGCGTGGTAAGAAGCCTCCTGGTCGGAATCAATTTCGATCACTGCGCCAAACGCCGTATTCGGACGCCGTGAAAGAATGTTCGCGCCCGCGCTGGTCGCAGTGGCGTTCAACACCGGATAGTTGATGTCGCGTCCGAACGGCAGCTTGCCGCTCATCGTGCCGACATAAGCCGCGCTGACCGTCAGGTCTTTGGTGAGCTGACGTTGCAACGAAAGATTCATTTGATAAGTGCGCGGCCACTCGAAATCTGAAGCCACTACGGTCGCGCCGCCACCCGTGACAAACGTGCCGCGATAAGGGAACGGATTGCCGCCAACGAAAGCGTTGTAAGGATTGCTCAAGCTCGCGCCCAGCGGTACGCCTTGCGCATTCGTGCGTTGATTGATGTTGGTGAACGTCAGCCGCGTCGAGAACGGTTGCGTATTCGTCATCGTGTTCCATTCGTTGCCCGAAATGCTG
>JABFSD010000588.1 GCA_013140935.1 Acidobacteriota bacterium | reverse complement strand
GTGGGATTAACGGTGCGCCGCATCGAAGGTCGCCCCGTCATCACCAATGTCGAAGCCGGTTCTGACGCGGCGGCGAAAGGCATGCGCGCGGGCGTGACTGTGACGAAACTCGATGGCGAACCGATTGAAAAGGTGCTGGAAAAATTGAAAGAAGAAGTCGGCGTGAGTTCGACGCCGGTGGCGCGCGACCTGCAAAGTCTGGAGCGATTGTTTTACGGCCCGCGCGATTCGTCGCTGATTCTGACCGTCGTCAACGAAACCGGAGCCGAATTGAATTACGGATTGACGCGCCGTTATGTCGAGTTTCAGCGCCGCGTGACACAGCGGTTGTTGCCTTACAACATCGGCTATATCGAAGTCAGCGGCTTCGGGCCGGAGATTGAAAAAGATTTTGAATTAGCTTTGTTGAAGCTGCGCGATACGCGCGGACTGATTCTAGACTTGCGCAACAACGGCGGCGGATTCGTCAGCACGGTGACGCAACTGGCGAGTTACTTTTTTCCCGAAGAAACCGACTTGGGCGAATTCGTGACGCGGCAGGGAAGGGCTACGCATCGGCGGACGCTGCGTGTGAAAGATCGTTATCAAGCGCCGTTAGTCGTACTGGTCAGCAGCCGTTCAGCGAGTGGCGCAGAGATTTTTGCCGCCGCCGTACAAGAGCGAAAGCGCGGCGTCGTGATCGGTACGAATCCGGCGACGTGCGGTTGTTTGTTGGGCGTAAGCCGTACGCTGCGGCTTGATGACGGCGGCAAGCTCAACGTGAGCGACACAGACTTTCGCACCGCCAACGGACGCCGCATCGAAGGTTTCGGCGTGCAACCCGATGAACGCGTACCGCTCGCCGTCAACGACTTGCTGATGGGACGCGACGCGCCGCTCGAAAGTGCAGTGAGTTCGCTCAACGCGCGATTTTTATTTGGCAATCAAATGCCGCCGCAATTCAAATTGACCGTTCCAACCTTTGACGCTCCAGCCGCGCGTCCCTTGCCAGCTACTCCGAACAGTAACTAAACTGCGCGCCGTATTAAGCGGCAGTCCCCACTGCCCTTTCGTTGTCCCTTCGGAGAAGTAATCAAAATGAAACAATGCCTCACTACGATGATGTTGCTCGTCGTCTGTGCGCTCGGCGTGCAGGCGCAATGGTCAATCGTTTTTCAGGATCGTTCAAAACGCGATCTCAACGCGGTCTATTTTCTCGATCAAAATCGCGGCTGGATCATCGGCAATCGCGGCATCGTGCATACGACGCAAAACGGCGGCACCGAATGGCGTCCGCTCAATTCGCGCGTCAGCACCAATCTCAACGACGTATTCTTTCGCACCCGCACCGAAGGCTGGCTGATTGATGATGCGGCAACGATCATGAAAACGACCGATGCGGGCGAGAACTGGGATTTCGTATTTCAGATTGAAACGCCTGCGAATGCGGCAAAAGATGACGCGCCGAAACTTTACAGCATCGCTTTCCCGTCGGCGAAAAAAGGCTGGGTCGTCGGCACGCACGGGCGCATCCTGCACACAGACGACGGCGGACGCAGTTGGGTCAGTCAGGAAAGCGGCGTCAAAGTCGAACTCGTTCACGTCAAATTCGTCAGCGATCAGCGCGGCTGGGCCGTAGGAGAAGAAGGCACGATTCTTTTCACCGACGATGGCGGACGCACGTGGGAACGGCAAGCCAGCGGCACTGACAAATATCTTTATCACATCGAAACCAACGGCAGAGATTACGCTTGGGTAGTAGGCGATGACGGATTCATGCTGCGTTCGACCAACGCAGGTACGTCGTGGGAAAACGTTTCTTATTCGTTGAAAAAAAGTCTGGTCAACGTCGCCTTCGTCAACGAACGCAACGGCTGGGCCATCGGGCACGAAGGCTTGATCTTGCGTACGGGCGATGGCGGCAAAACCTGGGTCGAGCAAGAGAGCGGCACTGACAAAGACCTTTACGGCATCTCGATCAAAAAGGGACAACTCTGGGTCGTAGGCGCAGACGGTCTCGTGCTGAAATACAACGGGCCGATTCAGTAAACTTTCAGGCAAACACGAACAACCTCATTCTCAATTCTCAATTTTACATTCTCAATTTTTTGACAGGTAAGCTGATCGTTCCCTGTCAAAAATTGAGGATGCAAAATTGAGAATTGAGAATGCGTCATATCATCAAACATCAACATGGCAAACAGTGGGCATCTGGTAGTCGTCGTTGGCGCAGGCCCGGCGGGAATTTATGGCACGCGCAAACTGGCCGAAGCCGGTCACGAAGTCATTCTGCTCAACCGCGACATCAAGCCGGGCGGACTGGTTGAATACGGCATTTATTGGAACAAGCACAAGATGAAAGAAGGCATCCGCAAACAGTTTCGCCAGATTCTAGGCGACGCGCGGGTGCATTACGTCGGCAATGTGAAGCTCGGTGAACAAGCTGATCTGACCTTACAAGAAGTGCGTAACGTGCTGAAGCCTTCCGTATTGGTTGTCGCCGCCGGAGCGCAAGGCACAAAGTCACTCGGCCTGCCAGGTGAAGAAGCGCGCGGTGTTTTTCACGCGAAGGATTTGGTTTATCACTACAACGGCTTGCCGCCGTTCAGCGAGCGGCCTTTCGATCTTGGCGAGCGCGTCGCCATCATCGGCATCGGCAACGTAGCCATAGACATCGCGCATTACCTCGTTCACGAACGCCAGACGCCCGAAGTCATTCTCGTCGCGCGACGCGGCCCGGCGCAGCGCGCTTACACCGACATCGAAATCAAATCGGTCGCCGCGAATTTTGACCGTGAGGCTTTAGACCAAGAACTCGAACGAGTACGTCCGCACATTCATGTTGATGACGATGGGTTCGTAGCGTTGCACAAAGCCTTGACCAAACACGTCAACGAACCGGGTAAGGAAGGCGTGAGTACGACGCGACTGACGTTTCGTTATTTGAGCGCGCCGACCGAAGTGTTGAGCGATGCTGACGAGCGCGTTTCCGCTTTGCGCGTCGAAGACACTACGCTCGTGCCCAAAGGCGAAGACTTCTCAGCGCGCAGCCTCGGCACACATTACGACTTGCCGGTTGATACGGTGATCTTTGCGGTGGGCGATAGCGCCGACGCGCACCTCGGCTTGCCTTATTCAGGTTCGGCTTACGTTAAAAACCCCGTGCCTGATGCGACGAACGCGGGCGATGAGGCTTATCAGGTTTACGACCCGGCGACAGAGCAACGATTGACCGATACGTTTGTCATCGGCTGGTCGCGGCAGGCTTCCGACGGTTTGGTCGGCAAAGCCAAACAGGACGGCGAACGCGGCGTTGCTGTCGTTCAACGTTTTCTCGAAACGCAAGCGAGCGGCAGTGCGGCGAATGTCGGTGAGAAATTCGCGGCGTTAGAAGCGTTGCTGAAAAGTCGTGGCGTACGCACGGTGAGTTGGACTGACGTGCAAAAGCTCGAAGCCGTTGAACAGGAAGCCGCCGCCCAACGCGGGCTGGAGTTTTTCAAGCACGGCTCGAATGCGGAAATGCTGGCCGCTATCGGCGCGAAGTAACCTGATGAGCGAAGTTCCTCTCGACCTTACGACGCGACGAATCAGGCCGCGTCGCCTGGATCAAGATGACCGCCGACGCGATGGCACGCACCCACGCCACCGAAGACACCCCGACGGCATCCTCACACCCGCTCAGGGCGAAGCCGAAGCCGTCGCCTTCTTCCGCGAACTGCCCAACGAAACCTATCGCATTTCGTTGCGCTCAAAGAACCGCGTCAACGTCGCCCGCGTCGCCGAACCGCTTCGGCGGCGGCGGACACCGCAACGCCGCCGGGTTTACGCTACGACAAGTTGATTTACCGGCCTTGACGGCTGACGTATTGGCGAAGCTGAAAGAAGCGGTCGAGACGGCTCTGCCAGTGAATGGGAATGGACGCGAGATCAAGCCGCGCTGATCGAAAGATTCTTTGCAAGTGGGGCTTGCGCTTCGCCTCCCAAAGGTTCACGTACCAAGAAAAAAGCCGCAGCTAAAAGAAATGCTGCGGCAGTTTCGTGTCACCTGATTTAGTTGCTTGCCAGAGGCGGAATGCGGACGGCGCACGGTGACTCCGAATCCTGCTCCGGCAGGCTTAGACTTGAGATAGTTCATTTGATTGACTACTTATCGAGAAGATACTCCCTTATAAACCAACTTCCAATAAATGTACATCCGAAAATGATAATAGCGCTGACAATTTGCAGCATTAACTTTTCGGATAGGCTCAGCCCAGCGAACGCTAGTCTATGCCAGAGTTGAAGGAGTGCCACGGCTAATAGGGTCATGGCAGCCGAATAGTCCCACAATTTATGACTTTTCCAAATGACTCTAAGATATCCCGCAATTAAGAGATAACCTGATATAAACATGGACAGTAATACACCGAAGGTAAAGGACAATAGATTGTACGGAAATCTCCGCCCAAAAAAATCCTCGTTAAATCGAGGCCAAACTATATACAAACATAGCAAGACTGCTTCTGTAACAATTTCAATTACCCAAACAGCCAATAGTTTTAGAGTCAATCTTACTTGCATCCACTTATTGTGCCTACATCGCACCCTCCATCTCTTATGTATTTTACGAGAGTATTCCCTATCAGTTCACGGTGCTGTTGGTTAGAAAAATCAATGTTACCCCCAAGTTGTTTTCGAACAGGGTCAAGTATTTTTGTAACAAAAGCGCTATCTGTAGAGTACCTTTTTGTACCAAGCAATGTAAGGCCCGACGGGTTTAATATGCTATTTGTTTCATTAATCAGTGTGTTGTATTTTCCAATATCGCTTTTCTTAAGGTTATCAAGTTGCCCTTGAACTGCGGATTGTTCCAGGTGGACTAATTTCGCATCAAGGTCTGGCCCACCTAACTTACCGTCGCGAATATCTTGGACAGCGGTAGCATTTAACTTTTGTAATTCTTGGCCTATTGATGATAAGGCGCTATGTGTCGAACCTGAAATCGATATTACCTTACGACCAAGCACGGCAGCTCCCCCTATTATTGTTCCAGCTACTGAACTTGATATTTGCGGATCTCCGGTAGCATTGACTTCGGAAACAACTGCTGCTGCTGCAAAGAACCGGGTTTTTTCTCTGACTGCCGGGTCGGCATCGTAGTTTCTGTACTCTGCGGCACGTTTACAATAACCACTTCCTGAATTGCCGTTGTAGCAGGCGCGTCCATTCCGATCAGTATGAGCAAGCGGTCGGTTTCTCACATAAGAATATAGGTTCAAACTCTGAGGATCTGTGAGATCTTGGTCTACGAGGGGGTTATCTGGAGATGTAAACCTCCCCTGCATATTGCTGTGATACCGCGCCTGCGCAAAATCCAGTCCAGTTTCATTGTCACGTTCATAGGCGCCAAATTTTTGACGAGTCGAAGTGGTTATATAACCCGACCCATTTGTGGCTCTGACTCCGACCGTTGGTGCTAATTCCTCACCAAAGGGGAGGTAATCATGTCGGACGACACTTGCTAAAGTACCTGTCTGGCCGATTTCCATTCGCGTCGAACTTAGGTGATCAGTTGCCAGCCATTTCATGTCTGTTGTTGCACCAACCCCCATCACTTGCACTTCCGCGAGCGACAACGGCTCGGTGGTGCTGGTCAACTGCACACGAACATATCGCCCGGTACGATTCACGGTCAATGTCAACGTCGTCGGAGCTTGCCCTGCCGTATAATAACTGCTCACACCGGCCTGCCCCTGCGTCGTCGTTGGGTTCGTCGAAGTATAAGGCGCATCCGACACAAAGACATAAAAGTTGGACAGGCGAGCCGCACAGCAATCTGTCCGGTTCCACATGTTGATGTTGGCAATGTTTTTCACTGCACCTAAATCCACTTCCCACCAGGGTTGAATCAGGTTGGCGGAATTCGTAGCATCCGTATGAGTAACGGAATTATTTGACCAGACACCGCTGGTATTCCCGTCAACTGCCCGACTTGACGCACCGCCTCCCCAAAGAGCAGTAGTACTTGATTGTTGCGTGAACTGACCTTGAGACAAATTGATCAGGGTTTGGTTATCTGCGATTACCAAAAGCTGTCCGTTACGATAGCCATATTCTTTCTTTACCACCGTGGATGTTGCCCCTACGCCATACTCTGCGAGCAATTCACCGCTGATACCGTAAACGTACCAACATTCTTCAACTCCTGCTGGTGTCCGTTTCACTCGTTTCCCTTCGCCATCGTAAACGTAAGTATTAGAACCTCCGCCTGCCGCGCTCACCATACGGTTTTCTGCGTCGTAGGTACGTGATTGCCCTGTATCCATGTTGAGATTACCCGCTGAATCGTGGTCGTAACCACTTGAGTTAATCCGATTGCTCGCCTTGTCAAAAGATAATGCAAAGCCATTTATACTGCCAAAGGTACCTGTTGAGATTTTACGATTTCCGAAACGGTCGTATTCATACGTTTGCGTGTAAGGGATAAGGGGAGAAGGCGTTGTGCTGCCACCGCTTTCTTCTTTAGCTTCCGTAATTCGATTCAACGGATCATACTTGTAAGCGTCTTTCATTGAGACCCATGAACCAGTATTATTCAAGGGAACATAGTTGGCGCTACACCACACGTTGCCGTTGTTATTCATACCGCCGTCTCCGATGGCATAAGTGTTGGCGGCTGAGTTGTAGTTGTAATACCACATAAACGAACCGCGATCTTGCGATGCCATCGTCCAGGCGCTGGAATTATTGGTGTCATTGACAGTGCTGGAATCAGTTCCGACCCGCATGTTAAAAAGCTGAAAACGGTTATTGTAATAACGCCGATGGTAAAGGGGTTGTGTGGTACCCCAGGTTTCTTTGGTCAACTGTCCCGTAACATTGTAGTTAATGCCGGAAGTATAACTTCTGCTTGTGCCATCGCCTATTGTGCCAACAGTACTGGTTGCCCTACCCGCCGCATCGTAGGTATAGGTGACTGTTCGGCCAGAAGGGTAAGTCTCGCTAAGCATAGCCCCGGCGCGATTGTAATTTGCGGTAATTGAATAAGGGCTATTATCAATTTGCTGAGTTTTGCGAACTACTCGCCCTAGCTCATCGTACCCGTAATAGCTGCCTTTTCGGTCACTAACAGTGCCGTACGTTGCCGATACCAATCGCCCTAACGCAAGGCCGCGATTGAAAGTGATGGGCGGCGTGCCCGGCAAAGTTTGGTTGTCGTACTTGTAAAAAACACTCGGCGTTGCATTCTTGGCATTAACGCCTTCAGTGGTTGTGCCATCATATATCTTTTGTGTCACGCGATTAAGCGCGTCATACGAGAAAGTCACTTTTGCAGTGCGGGCGTCCTCCTTTGTCTTCAAATTACCATTGTTGTCATAGGTATACTTGGTGACCCCGTTCTCAGGATTTGTGGCTTTCACCAACCGCTTCACAGAATCATATTCAAAGGTACGCAATTGCAAAACCGTCGTAAGATTGGGCGGCGTGCCCTGTTTCCCGGCTTGGATGGTTTGCACCAAGTTATCTAAAGCATCATAGAGATACGCCGTAATATACGCATAGCTTTCAGCGGCTGCTAATCCTGGAAAAGCAATAGTCGAGACTTCAGGATCGGTGTTGTTATTCGTCACCTCGCAAGTCTTAATTAAACGGCCTAGCGCATCTGTCTCGCTGATGCGTTTTTTACCAGCCTGATCAGTTACCATCACTCTCACACCATCATAAGCTGTGGTTACTGTGGCGTTATCGGGAGTTTGGACGGAGATGGTTCTGCTTAAAGCGTCGTATGTATTAGTTGCCCACACTCCCGAGGGGTTAATACTGCCTGTAGTGACGGCTGCTAGGTATGGATTAGAGGTGCGTTTCACTCGGCTAAATACGTCAAATTCGGTGTCGGTAATACTCCACTGTCCACTTCCATGCAGACTCGTTGTACGCCAGGTACGCCCTAGGCCGTCATACATAGTCTTGCTTTGGAGGATGCCATCAAGGTTTGCATCACGATCGGTCACAACCGTAATCACTCGATCCGTGTCGTTATAAGAGAAGGCAGTTTGATTTACGAGAGAAGTGCCATCGCCGCGAACTTCTTTTGTGGGGCGCATCAGCGAGTCCAAGTACTCATACCTGGTCTTGATGTTATTGGCGTCAAGTGTTTCTTTTACCTTGCCAGTGTTAAAATTGTATTTTGTCTTGGTGGTTAATGCTGGCCCTGGCGAAGTCACTTGCGTAGGGTAAGCATAAGTAAGATGGTTCGTATTGTCATCATATGAATCAACATAGGACGTTTGGGTCATATTTCCCTCTCCATCCCAAGTCTTGCAAACGTTGCCGCACTGATCGTATTGGGCATGGGTTTCAATCCAGATGTCAGGCGGGGCACCCACGCCATCAACATGCACCCAGTTTCTGACCGTGGTTGGATCTCCGCGTTTTACCCCTGTTCCAGGGTTGATCCAGCCTGTCACCGTAATACCCGTATATGGAATAATATCGTAAGCCCCTCCTTCATCATACTTAATTTGACTTTGTGCTCTAACAGTACCACTTCCGTCTTTCACTCTGGTGGTAGACACCAATCCAATCATATTTAATGCACGGTAAGCGTCCCGACCCGCTTGCGGAAGCACCGCATTGGTTTCATTGACAATATAAGTCACTTCCTCCGACTTTAGTAGGTTGAAACTGTCAAAGAGGTTTGCGCCGCCTGTCCCCGTAATCTGAAGCAATGTTCCCGTTTGAGCCATAGACAAACTGCTGACGGGTTTATAGCCATAATAAAGTGCGTTGGTTCGATTCAGATCGCCGTCGTATTGAAACACTGTGGCCTTCGCAATCGGGGTTCCGTTCGGGTCCATGATAACTTCTACCTGTCGTTCCAAATAAGGGTTTCGCGAAGCGCGCTCCATTCCGATCGGATTGTTAATGGTCCATTGTTCGATGGGAGGATGGTTCTGTGCGCCTGAATAATTCCACTGGCTCAGCACTCTGCGTAGCATTTGTCCAGATGCGTCAAATGCTTGTTCTGCATATACTTTCCCAACAATGACATCTCCATAGTTACTGCCGAACTGGCTACCTGATGGCTGTAAAATAGGAAATCGCTTGGTGTAAGTACCGTCGGGAGCAGTCGCTTTGACATAAAATCCGCCGCTGGAAACTACTTCGTATTTCCACGATACCGGATTTTCTCCTGCTAAAGTGCCTGTTTCACTTTCCCATGCCTCGACTACGCCACGATTTGACTGCGAATAGGCGTCTATTCCCTGGCTATTGGCGTCAATTGAGGGAATAAAATCATAACGATACCGCCGGTAGCCGCCAGAGGGTAAAATGATTTTAACGATTTCGCCATATTCGTTATACTTAAACTGAAATTTCTTCCCGTTAGGTAGCTCTATCTCTGACATCACCTTTGGATTGAACAACGGCGGAGTCCCAGCGTTAAACGGGTTCTCCGTTTCAACCTCTCCAATCGTGTTGGTAGCTAACCCCAACCCTGTGCGGTAAAAGAGCGATGGCGAGGTATATGAAAACGTAGCAGGGTTAGAGCCAGGAACACGAGTTGTGCCACCAACATACTGTAACGGTTGGTTTGGATTATCTCTAACCTGATCAAGTGTATTCCAACGAATAAACCAGTAAGAAACCCCATAGTGCGCGTCCAAGAGGCCCCAGTCACAACTAGCGCAATACGTATTCCCCAGCGGGTTGCCGATAGACCTTCCCAACGTGTCAGTCCAATCTCCGTTCGTATAGTTATAAGTGTTGCCGTTGCGATCGATATAATTTCCGCTGACGGTTTGGTATTGGGCGTTGAGGATCAAGTTATAACGAGAGCCATCCGGCATGAAAATTGTTTTCGTGACGGGGTTGTAGCGAATTTGTGAGCCGTCCACTGCGTAATACATTCTATTTGCGTCACCAGCATTGTTCAGTGTTACTAAATCATCTTGCCGTATTTCATGGCTAGAGCCATCTGGCATGTAAATCATCGCACGGTTCGAGAAATAACTTAGACCTTGCGGGCCATTTTGTGGGTTTACGGGGGGAAACTCGCTATCATATGGCTTTCCGTGATCCGGTTCTCCAGGAGCATAAGGAGAATTATTAGCGCTGCTGGTAAAACGTGCGACATATTTTTCGGTATCAAAAAGCCTCTCTATGCGCGGCATTCCAAGGTTAGTAGTCCATCCCGCTCTTGACTTCTCAGAATAGACGGCCCTGAGCAGATAGCTTCCAACTTCCCCTTGGTTGTTAATTCTCGTTTGATAATGGCTAACGCGCCACAGTTTGGAATTGTAATTCAATGTGACGGGAAGCCCCGTGCCTCGGCCTGGGAGTTCTGCTAAGTCAATCTTTATATTTAAAGCGAGAGTTACAGGGTCTACTTCAAAGCTACTGCGTTTGTTGTAGTCTTCAGCCGTGGTCGTATATCTCTTACCAGTTGTTTGTTGGGCTCCAACTGAAGTAGTTAGTAGGAAAGAAAACAAGCAGATGTAAACAACGTTCCTGGAAAGACGGTTGCTTGGCTTCGTAAAGGTAAACATAAAAAACCCTCGCATTAAGAATAAAAATAGAGATCATCAATCAAAGTAATTGAATAATGATGATGATAGATGTGCAAACGTAGCGGCCTACTTGGGCTTTGCATTGTCACCAGCAAACGTAACTAAGAATGACTCGGCATATTGGTTACAAGTGAACGCACCTACTGGTGTCCCGTCATTATCCTCGCCCAAAATATGGGCGAAGCTAAATGCGGCATGGCAAAAGTCAGGCTCGGAACGTCGCTGGTTTTTAGATTTCACTTTCAACGACAGTATCGGGTTGTCTTTTTTCGCTTTGTACTTTTTCAAAGCTCGTATCAATTCCTTGACTTCAACTTCTTGGATATTGCTGTTGTCAGAAAAAGCGTTGATCGCCAACAGCAGCGTATGACCGCTTTCCACGGGGCGCTCTGGCAATATCGTTATATCCCTTTTTTCACTCGGGTTGAGGTTGATTTCCAATCTGCGCCCTTCGATACGGCTTAGGGTGTTCCCTGCATCGAAATCCAGCAGCAAATACCGAAAATCATTCAGGTTTTCAGTTCTTTTATTGGTTATCGTATAATTGATCTCAGTGCTTCCACGATCTTTGTGCTCGCGCGCGGCTTCAATTAACAAGTTGGTTCCGCCCACGACAAATGATTCAATCGGTGTGGATTCTTTCTTCTCTTGAAGTGGTGGGTTGAATTTCGTAGTAGTAATAGTTGCATTGCTACGATTGGATGAGGTTGTCGCTGAAACCGACTTCTCAAACATATTTCTCGCTTGTTTTGCTGCCAGGCTCACTAGGCACGCAGCCAATAAACAACCTGTTAAAAGCCCAATCTTTTTCATGGTCTTGTCCTTCAGTGCCGCAAAAGAGCAAAAACCCCCTTGCCTGGCGTAAAAGCCTGCTCTGTTATTCCAAAGTGATTGATTTTGGCTGAACTTGACGGTAGGATGAGCAACGTCAATAGCGCATCCAAAGCTGTCAAAAACAGCCGACGATTTAGGGATAAACCCCCGTTGTTACCTGCCAGTAGCAATAGGGTTTTGCTTTTTCATTAGTTACTTCATTTGACCTTATGCGCGTACAAACACACCATCGCGCCCGATAAAACGCCATTATGTAGCGGCATCGCTACATAACCCTACTCCTTCTCTTTCACTGATCGTTCGCGCGAATTTTTCGCGGATTTGAAAATTGGATTAAGCTGGTGGAATGACGACTCCTATCAATGTATTCCACGAATCTGTTGACGACATTCCGGTACTCATCGCGGTGCTGTCCAAAATGCGGGTAGCCGAATTGTTGGATCAGCATTACCCCACCAACGGCAATCGTACCGGCTTGAGTTTGGGCCAAACCGCCGTGGTTTGGCTGACCTACATACTGTCGCAGGGCGATCATCGGCTCAATCAGGTTGAACCGTGGATCGCTACGCATCAGCAGACCTTGACGCAGGTCTGGGCTGTCCGGTCGAACCGCGCGATGGTACGGATGATCGCCTCGCTACCGTACTCGACTACGTCGCCGTCCGCGAGCATTGGGTTGAATTTGAAACGGCGCTCAATCGGCGCGTGCTGCGGGTCTACGACTTGAAAGCGCAGCGCGTGCGGATTGATACGACGAGCGCGTCGTCGTTTGTCACGCCCGACGGACTGTTTCAGTTGGGTTACAGCAAAGATCATCGCCCCGATTTGCCGCAGGTGAAAATCGCCCTCTCGACGCTCGACCCGCTCGGCGTGCCGTTCACCGTGACCGTCGTAGGCGGCCAGGAAGCAGATGATCCGCTGTATCTGCCGGAAATCGCGCAAGCCCGGCGCAGCGCGGGGCAACGTCAGTTGACTTACATCGGCGACAGCAAGATGGCGGCATTGGCGACACGCGCTGACATTGCCGCGCACGGCGATTATTACTTGTGTCCGCTCTCGGCGATTCAGTTGCCGACGGCGGAGTTGGATCAGTTACTCGCGCCGGTGTTTGCACAACAACAAACGTTGACGGCGGTTCACGCGCGCGGCGAACAGGAGTCCGACGACGCGCCTGACCTGCTGGCGCAGGGCTTTGAATACACGGTGCGCCTGCGTGGCAAAGAGCCAAAAGATGTCGTCTCAACATGGGACGAACGCCGACTGGTAGTGCGCAGCCAGAGCTTTGCGGCCAGTCAGGAAAAGTCTTTGCGCGAACGTTTGGCGCGCGCGCAGGAAGAAATCGCCGCGCTCAATC
>JABFSD010001075.1 GCA_013140935.1 Acidobacteriota bacterium | reverse complement strand
GTTCACTGTTCACTGTTCACTGTTCACTGTTCACTTAATTTATGAGTCCTGAACGTTGGCGTCGCATTGATGAATTGTTTCGCACGGCGGCGGATCGCTCGCCCGTTGAGCGCGAAGCCTATCTGACGCAAGCCTGTGACGGCGATGAGACGTTGCGCCGCGAAGTGATGGACTTGCTCGATCACGAAACCGGCGATGCGTTTTTTGAAGTTCCCATCCAACGCGCCGCCAATGCCGTCACCACTAAACCGTTGAACGAGCAGACAGATGAAATGATCGGCCAACGCATCGGGTCTTATCGCCTGACGCGCCTGATCGGACGCGGCGGGATGGGCGCGGTTTATGAAGCCGTGCGCGACGATGCGCAATTCGAGCAGCGCGTCGCCGTCAAACTTATTCGGCGCGGGATGGATTCTGAATTCGTGCGCACGCGCTTTTTGCGCGAACGGCAGATTCTGGCGGGTCTCGATCATCCTTACATCGCGCGCTTGTTTGACGGCGGCGCGACGCGCGACGGCCTGCCATATTTCGTGATGGAATTCGTCGCAGGCGAGCCGATCACCGACTATTGCCGCACGCACACGCTATCGCTCAATGAGAAGCTGCATCTGTTCCGCGATGTCTGCGCCGCCGTGCAGCACGCGCATCAAAACCTCGTCGTACACCGCGACCTCAAGCCCGGCAACATTCTCGTCACTGAAGACGGCACGCCGAAGCTTCTAGATTTCGGCATCGCCAAGTTGCTCACGCCCGAAGTGGGCGAAGCCCTGACGCGCACCGAGACTTCGTTACGGATGATGACGCCCGATTACGCCAGCCCCGAACAGGTGCGTGGCGAACCGATCACGACGGCGACGGATGTTTACGCGCTCGGCGCAGTGCTTTATGAATTGCTCACCGGGCAGCGGCCTCATCAATTCCGCACGTTAACGCCACGCGAGATTGAACGCGCGATTTGCTTGGATGAACCGCGCCTGCCCAGCGCGTGCGAGACCGCAAGACAGCGCGGCGGAGAGACGGCGAGCACCAAAACTATTTCTGCTTCTTTCCGGTTTTCTTTCTCTCCGTCTCCGTTGCGCGGCGATCTCGACAACATCGTGATGATGGCGCTGCGCAAAGAACCGGCGCGGCGTTATCAATCGGTCGAACAATTTTCTGAAGACATCCGCCGTCATCTTGATGGCTTGCCCGTGGTTGCGCGCAAAGACACGTTTCGTTATCGCGCGAGCAAATTCGCGCGGCGGCATAAAGTCGTCGTCGCGTTGATCGCCTTGCTGGCGTTGTTCGCCGTAGGGATGACGTGGCAGGCGTGGCGCGCCGCGCGCGAACGCGACCGCGCCAATCAGGAAGCGGCGACGGCGCGCGCCGTGACGCAATCGCTGGTCTCGGTGTTTGAATTCGCCGATCCGGGCACGGCGAAAGGCAATGCGATCACGGCGAAAGAGTTGCTCGACCAGGGCGCAGAAAAAGGCGTGCGCGAATTGCAGGGACAACCCGTCGTGCAAGCGCGGCTGATGGATACGCTGGGCGGATTGTATGTGCGCATCGGCGTCTATGACCGCGCGCAAGCCCTGATGGAAGAGTCGCTCACCTTGCGCCGCCAAACCCTCGGCGCGGAACACGCCGACGTCGCCGAAAGTTTGCATCATCTGGCGGCATTGGCTTTCGAGCGAGGCGATTACGCCACTGCCGAAACGCAGTTCCGCGCGGCGTTGGCAATGCGCCGCAAGCTGCTCGGCGCGCAGCATCTAGACGTCGCCGACAGCATGACGAACCTGGGGCAGGCTTTGCTGGCGCGCGGCAAGTTCGCCGAAGCCGAGCCGTTGATACGCGATGCGCTCAAGCTACGCCGCCAACAACTCGCGCCTGAACACAAAGACATCGCCGCGAGTTTGCATGCACTGGGACGTGTGTTGAGCGAGCAGGGCAAGTTTGCCGAAGCGGCGGAAATGTACCGCCAGACATTGGCGATTCATCGCCAGGTTTATGGCGGAGAACATCCTTTAGTCGCGGGCAGCCTGAGCAACGTCGCCGTGATGTTGCAGGAATTGGGCGATTATCAAGGCGCTGAACCGCTCTTCCGTGAAGCGTTGGCGATGCGCCGCAAGCTGCTGGGCGAAGCGCATCCCGACGTGGCGCTGGCCTATGCGAATCTGGCTTCGGTGTTGCAGGACAAGCGCGCTTATGTTGAAGCCGAGCAATGTTACCGGCAGGCGTTGGCCTTGCGGCGCAAGCTCTTCGGCGAAGGCCACCTCAAGCTGACCATCACGATGAATAATCTGGCGACGTTGCTGGCGGCCAAAGGCGATTGGGCGGGATGTGAAACGTTGCATCGGCAAACGCTGGCGATTCGCCGCAAAGAACTGGGCGAGCAGCATCCTGAAACCGCTACCAGTCTTTACAACATTGCCAATACGCTTTATCACAAAGGCGCTTATCTCGAAACCGAAAAGCTGGATCGGCAGGCGCTGGCCATTTATCAAAAATCACTCACGCCCGAACACTGGATGATCCAGCGCAGCCGCAGTCAACTGGGCGCTGGCCTGACCAAACTCAAACGATTCCGCGAAGCCGAGGCGGAATTGCTGGCGGGTTATGAAGGCTTGAAAGCCGCGCGCGGCGCACAACACGAACTCACGCGCACCGCTGCCAGCCGCCTCGTCGAACTTTATGAAGCCTGGGGCAAACCTGACCAAGCCGTGTCTTATCGCGCTTTAGCCAAATAGCGTTCGCAAAAAAAATCTTTTCCCCCATCAGCGATTTCACTCAGCCCTTGCGCAAGTGTTGGTGAGCGACGAAAGGCGTCGCGCGAAAACATTAACGCAATCACCAAGGAGTTCATCCATGTTCAAACTGGGGTTCAAACTGAAACTGACACGCGCGCTGGCATTGCTCGCGTTATGCACCTTCACCGGACTCGCGCAAGAGCCGGAACCTATCAATGAAACCAAACAAGCGGTTGAGGTCAATTATCGCGCGCAGGATTTGCCACCTGCCTGCGACGCATTGAAACCGCCGTCAGACCAAGTGGCGATGTTTCGCCTTTACGCCGCAGGCACGCAGAACTATCGCTGGAACGGTACGACGTGGATCTTTGTCGAACCGGTCGCCACGCTGTATGCCGACGCCAAATATCACAATAAGGTCGGCATGCATTACGCCGGGCCGACGTGGGAAACCAATTTCGGCACCAAGGTGACGGCGGCCCGCGTGACGGCTTGTACGCCCGAAGCGACGGCGATTCCGTGGCTGTTATTACAGGTCAATAAGACCGATGGGCCGGGCGGCATTCTGACGGCGACGACTTATATCCAGCGCATCAACACCAAAGGCGGACTGATGCCGACCGCGCCCGGCGCGATAGTCGGCGCGACGGCGGAGGTTCCTTACACGACGGAATACATCTTCTTCCGCGCGAAGAACTGAGGAGAAAAACATGACGCAAGCAATCACTGAATTAGACACATTGAAAACCCGGCTGCGCGCTACGTGGATGTCAGGCGATTTCGACAAGATCGCCCAGACCATCGAACCAAGCGCCGTTGAATTCATCGAACGGCTCACACTTACCCCCGGCACGACGGTGCTCGACGTAGCCTGCGGTTCGGGCAACTTGTCCCTTCCCGCTGCGCGCGCTGGCGCGGATGTCGCGGGTTTGGACATTGCCCCGAATCTGATCGAAACGGCGCGCCAGCGCGCGCAAGCCGCCGGATTGAACATCGCTTTTACCGAAGGCGCCGCCGAACAGATGCCTTACGCCGACGCTTCATTCGATGTCGTCGTGACGATGTTCGGCGCGATGTTCGCGCCGCGCCCCGACGTGGCAGCGCAAGCATTGTTGCGCGTCGTGCGTCCCGGCGGACGCATTGCGATGGCGAATTGGACGCCCGCCGGTTTCATCGGGCAGATGTTCAAGACCACTGCGGCGCAAGTGCCGCCGCCGTCCAACGTGCCTTCACCACTCTTGTGGGGCGACGTAG
>JABFSD010000724.1 GCA_013140935.1 Acidobacteriota bacterium | reverse complement strand
GCAAATAAGTCGCGCGAAAACCTTTGTTCAACAGCTTTGGCCCGCCGCCGCCTTTGCCTTCGCTACCGTGGCAATAACTGTTGCCGCACGAACCCGCATACAACACGCGGCCTTTTTCGATGTTCATCATTAGCTGCGGCGGAATGTGATTGGCACTCGCACGCGGTTCAGACAAGGCAAAAGGCAAAAGGCAAAAAGCCAAAGGCAAAAATGCTAACGCCACAATTCGCTGCACCAGCTTCTGAATTCCGAATTCCGAATTCCGAATTCCCATTATTTGGCTCCTTTCGCCACACCATCCGGCAAGGCAAATACCACCAACGTCGAAGCCGCTTCGGGCAACTTGCCCGCCATTTCCGGCCAGACGATTTCAGTGAGTCCGCCCACGAGCGAACCCATGCCCGTAGGCATCGCCACATATTGCTTGCCGTTCACCGAATAAGTAATCGGCGAACCCGTCAGGCTCGCGCCCGTATTGAACGCCCACAGCTTTTCGCCCGTCTTCGCATCGAGCGCGAAGGCTTCACCCAACACGTCGCCGCTGAAGAGCAAATCGCTGCCGGTCGAGAGCAACGAACACACGTTCATATACTTCGTCATAAACCGCCACGAACGTTTGCCCGTCAGCGGATCGTAAGCATCAATGTGTCCCGTAGCCTTCGCATCCTTCGGCGCGACGAATTCCATGCTGCCGCCGAACAGCGGCTGGCCTTCGACGATGTCGAGTTTTTGCGGAGCGATGATGTTACAAACCTCCCAACCCATGTTGTACCAGAGCTTGGTGCGCGGGCTGTAAGAAGACGCTTCCCAATTGCGTCCGCCTGCGGCTGAAGGGCAAACATAAGTTTTTTGATCGGGCGGCACAGGTTGCATCTTGATGGGCTTGCCGTCTTTGTCTACGCCTTGCAACCAGGTGAGATTGTCTACGTGTGGATAGGCATTGAGATACTTGCCCGTCACGCGATCAAGCACCCAGGTATAACCGCCTTTGTTTGCGTGTACGAGCAGCTTTTGTTTTTGCCCGTTGACTTCGTGATCAATCAGCACGCACTCATACGCCGAGTCGAAGTCATACATATCGTGCGGCACTTCTTGATAGAACCACTGCATTTTGCCCGTATCGGGATTCAACGCGATGATGCAATTCGTATAAAGATTCGCGCCCGGTCGCAACTCACCATAAAAATCCGACGAAGGATTGCCGATACCCCAATAGAGCAAATTGGTTTCGGCGTCGTAAGAACCGACCAACCACGCGGGGCCGCCGCCGTACTTCCACATCTTTTCGCCCCACGTTTCAAAGCCCGGTTCGCCGGGGCCGGGGATCGTATAGAAACGCCACAGATGCTTGCCGGTCTTCGCGTCGAACGCATTGAGATGGCCGCGATGCGCGTGTTCTCCCCCCGTACCGCCGACGATGACTTTGTCTTTGACTACGACGGGCGGCGAAGTCACGTTGCAACCGCACTGTTTCGTATCCTGAATCTCAATGTCCCACAACTCTTTGCCGGTCTTGGCGTCCAAAGCGACGAAGTGATTGTCCAACGTACCGAAATAGACTTTGCCGTAAGCCACCGCCAAGCCGCGCGAGCCACGTTGATAGGGAATGCCCTGAACCGAAATCTTATAAAAGTACTTCCACAGAATTTGCCCGTTCGTGGCGTCGAGCGCGAAGACGCGATTCATCGGCCCCATCAGATACATCACGCCGTCCACGACCATTGGCGTAGCGTTCAAGCCGCCGCGCAATTCGCCGGTCTGAAACATCCAGGCTGTCTGCAATTGTTTGACGTTCGTCTTATTGATCTGATCAAGCGAACTGAACCGATGCGAAGCCTGATTGCCCCCATAGTTCAGCCAGTTCTGAGGCTCTTTGTCTGAATTGACGAGCCGCTCCCACGAAGGTTCCTGCGCGCTAATCGTGAATGAACACAACAGCACGAACGCGATAACGCGAATCCATATTGACGTATGGGTCATGCGGAATTCGATCCTTTCTGGTTGGAAAAAAGTGTTTGAATTTCAGTGCGGAAAAGCGCGGCTAATGTACTCTGCGTTAATAGCTTTGACAATGAGCTGAAAGCTCGATGCCAACACTGAAAAGCAGTTGAAGAAGTCTGCCTTTTATGCGGCAGGCAGCGTGGCAAGCTGTTCCAAAGTTTCAAAGTAACGCCGATGAGTTCGCCTGAGTGCCGCTTCAGTAGGAGCCTCCAAGATGACTACTTCACGCTGAATTCCAGCGCGATTTAGACGGAGTTCCGTTTCAAGCAGTTCCTCGTCAGCAATGGCTCGCTCTGTGTTTGGAAATGGTTTGAGGGTAACGACTTTCCCTTTGGCTCTGTCGTACTCAATCAGAAAAAGCATGATTATTTCTCCTCTCGGGTCTTAACTGACTCAATCAGTTCAAGCAGCAGATCAGTAAATAATTTCTTGGTAGACGTAATGTGCCGTTCCTGCAATTTCTCAACGTCATCTTGAAGCTGTTCGTGAAGTTGCTCAGAGGAACTGGAAACTTTTTGGATCAACATAGGCATCTGTTCTTCTACATAGTCAAAATCTCGAATAGTGCCGGAAAGTGTTAAAAGTATTTTTTGATCACTTGGTGAGCCGCCGCCGTATTTGATTGTGGAATCGAAGTCGGAAAACCGTTCTGAAAGTTCAGCCCACAAGTGTTGAAGCCGAGTACGAACTTGAACCTCAACAAGTTTGTTTTCGACACCCACGATAACGTGAACAGCCCGATAGCCATGACTGGGTTGCACACGCCGGTCAACTACGGAAACCTTTTCAAACAAACCTGTGATGCGTTCAACTATTTCGTTTTGCGTGACAACATCAGGGACGATGATGCGGCAACCAGCGATGTCTTGAATTTGCGATAACCGGATGCTTTCGCGACGCAGCTTGTCAGTGATGGAAGCCGTTGATTTTACCGGCCTGCCCGTAGGTTCAAGCGCGAGCCGTTCACGAATCAAACTGACTACGGTTTCAAACGCTTGCGTAAACGAGTTGCGATATTCCGCCAGCATTCGCAAATCGGCTTCTTCAATCTGATCTTGCTTCAGCCGCTCGCCGAGTTTGTCAATTTGAGTTTTAGAAAACGCTTTCGCCACATACCCACTATCTTACGAAGCCTCTCGTCCTCGCAACTCTGTGAGCTTGATGCGTAGTGATTCTTATCTTGAAAGGCTGACTCTTCATGCATCGCCGCTTCCGTGTATACTCGCCGCCGTTAAATTTACATCACCGGAAAGCAAGCTCGTATGAAAAAGCTGTATCTCGAAACTTATGGCTGTCAGATGAATGTACACGACAGCGAAAAAGCTACGTTTGCGTTGGCGCAGGTAGGCTATGAACAAACCGATACGCCCGAAGACGCCGACCTGATTATGTTGAACACGTGCATGGTGCGCGAAAAGGCGGCGCGCAAAGTCTATTCGCGCGTAGATGCCTTGAAGCATGAACGCAAGCGCGCCAAACGCGACCTGCCCGTCTTCGGCGTGATGGGTTGCGTAGCCCAGGCCGAAGCCGAGCGCATCTTTGAGCGCAGTCCCGAAGTCAAACTCGTGATGGGTACGCAAGCCATCGGCAAGCTGCCTGAATTGCTCGGCCAATTAGAGCAAGGCTTTTCGCACGCGATTGATGTGCGTCTGACCAAAGACGCTGAATTTTTTAATCTCGACGCGCACGCGCGCCAGACGCCGCACGTCGCTTACGTCACGATCACCGAAGGCTGTAACAAGTTTTGTTCTTATTGCATCGTGCCTTTCACGCGCGGGCGCGAACGCAGCCGCACGCCCGACAGCATCGTCGGCGAAGCCCAACGTTTAGCCACGCAGGGTTTCAAAGAAGTTCATCTGTTAGGCCAGAACGTGAATAGCTACGGACTGAGTGGCAAACTTTATAACTCGCGTGGTGGTGAAGCCGATGCGGCCAAAGCTCTGAATGAAATCACCTTCGGCAAGCTGCTCGACCGCCTGGCGCGTGAGAGCAATTTGCCACGTATCAAATATACGACTTCGTTCCCGCGCGATTTCGACCGCGAGATCATCGAGGTGATGGATGCGCACGAAAACCTCTGCCCGTGGGTTCATCTGCCGGTGCAATCGGGCAGCAATCGCGTGCTGAGAATGATGCGGCGTGGCTATACGCGCGAGGATTACCTCGAAAAAATCGCGCTGATTAAACAGGGCAAAAAAGATTATTCGATCACGGGCGATTTGATCGTAGGCTTCCCCGGCGAAACCGAAGCCGACTTCCTAGACACGATGAGCCTCGTCGCCGAAGTCGAATATGACGGGCTGTATATTTTCAAATACTCCCCGCGCCCGCATACGCCGGCTGCGACTTACACCGACACGCTGCCCGACGAAGTCGTCACCGAACGCTTCATGCGCGTCAACGAATTACAGCGCCGCATTCAACGTCGTCGCTACGAACGCCTTGTAGGCCATACGGTTGAAGTATTAGTCGAAGGCATCAGCGCCAAATCGGCAGACGATTACACGGGGCATACGCAATGCAATAAGGTGATGAATTTTAAGAAGCAAGGCGAGTTATTGGGCGAGTTGGCGAAGGTGAAAGTGACGCAGGCTTATCAGAATAGTTTGTATGGAGAGTTAGTTTGATTGTTTAGCGTTTAGCCATGAATTTGCCATCTCCCGTCAAAAAAGTGGAATGGATTGGCTCATCAAAAAAAGACTTGATGAGTTTTCCCGACGACGTGCAACACGATATCGGTCTTGCTTTGATGATTGCGCAATTCGGCGGCAAGCACGATTCAGCGAAACCATGGAAAGGTTTGGGGTCAGGCGTGATGGAAATCGTCAGCGACTACAACACAGACACTTATCGAGCGGTTTATACTGTGAACATCGGCGAGGTGATTTACGTGTTGCATGCCTTTCAAAAAAAATCGAAGCGCGGTATTGCAACGCCCAAAGAAGAGGTCGAGGTCATCAAAGCCAGATACAAACGTGCGGTCGAGCGAAGTAAAAAGAGGTAACCAAGTTATGAAGGAAATAATCGAAGTTGAAAAAAGCAGCGGCAACATCTTTGCGGATTTGGAATTACCGGATGCCAAAGAAATGTATGTGAAAGCTGTGCTGGCCATGAAAATCACTGAGATTCTCAAGCAGCGCAAATTAACGAAGCCACAAGCTGCCGAGATACTTGCGGTTCCTCAAAATCGAGTTGCTGGGCTGTATAGCGGGCGGCAATTGAAAGGATTTTCGATTGATAAGTTGATGGGGTTTTTAACCAAGCTGGATCAGGACGTTGAAATTACCGTAAAGCGCAAAGCGCGCACTCATTCAGCCGGAGAAATTCGCGTAGCCATGTAACGTCTCAGTTACCACCTTTCAGCGCAACGCAGGCACACGCGCCGCGAGATCATCGAAATAAGCAAACACGTCGGGCAGCGCTGTTGGTACGATCATCAGATGTTCGATCTCGCGGTATTCGCGCAGCCGCACGGTTTTCACATTCGCGCGCTTTAAGTCATAGGCCAGCTTGCGCGCGTTTTGATAAGCGATGAAATCCTCAGTGCCTACACCGATGAAGAAAGACATATTTTCTACGCCGATGCCGCCGATGACCGAACCGCCGCTGCCCAACGCGGCTACGCCTGCGTAACGCAAGGGCGCGGCTTGCACCGAAGCGATGGCTTGTGTTGCACCGAGCGAATGGCCGACCAGAAAGACGCGATAGCGATCTACGGGATAGAGCTTGTCTACGGCGTCAATGATCTCTGCCGTGCGCAGCGGCGTGAATCCCATCGTGCCGCGCGGCGCGACCAGCAACCAGCCGCGTTGTGCGCATAACTCCGCCATCGCACCACGACCATATCCATCGAAAACCGAATTTTCGCTGCCGCCTGCGCCGTGCAGGGCGATGACCAGCGGCAAGGGCTGCGAGGCTTTGACGCTTTCAGGCGCTTGCACGCGCGTCGCCACTGCGCCGCTCGCCGTCGCCAGCGTGAGCCAGTATTGGCCGGGACGCCGCAAGCCGTAATAAGCGCCCCCGTGGACACTATTGATGCGCGAGAGATTGGCGGCGAGTTCGGCTTCGGCCAGCAGCCGTGCGAAAGGCAGGTTGGTTTCGGGCAATTGGCGCTGCCACATCAGAAAGAGCATCGCGCCCAACGCACGCGCCGTTTCGCTATCCGTCGTAGGCGTCTTGCTCAGATTGGCGAGTTGTTGCAATTGCGTGATGCGTGCGGCAGGACGATTGATGAGCGACAGCGTTTGTTCGCTGACCGTGAGCGTTTGCGTATTCAGCTTGAACTCTAAGCGCAAGGTGTAATCGCCTTCGCCCAAGCCTTTCAGCGAAAGCGTGCTGTTGATGGGCAACGTAGGCAGCGGAAATTCCTGCGCTTTGCCCGTCGCTTTGCCATCGCGCAAGACGGTGATTTTCAGACGAGCATCGCGGGGTTGAATGCCACTCTTGGCTTCGTAAAGCGTTCTGACCGCAAAGGCCAGTTCGGCTTCTGCCGCGTCGAGCAGGCGCGTAGACGGAACGAAGCAGGCCGATTCAGCCCACAACGCAAAAGGCGTAAGCGGTTCGCTCAGTGTGAAGCGCGCTTCGTCGAGCGAACGTCCGGCTTCGGCGAGGTTGAGCGAGAAGAGAGCTTTGACGGCGCGATTCAAATGGACGATGGCGTCGAGGCGTTTTTCCGGTTGCGGCTGGGCGTCCCACGCGGCTTCGGCGGCGCGTTGGCGTTGACCGAGTTCGTATCGGTCGGCTTGCACCGAAGCGTTGCCGAGTACGACGCGCTCTCCGGTGGGCGTAGGCAACGGCGCTTGTGCGACGACACATGGCGCACCAAGCACACATAAACACACGACGACGAGTTGTGATAACTGCGAAAACTTCATTGTATTGAAGGAGCTTTGCGAGGGTTGCCAGCGGGATATTCCAGCGCGCTTGTTATGTCAGGGATGTGAATGCGAGCGCATTCTAAACCAGACGCCGGGTTGAGCGGCAAGTTTAATTTTCAGCCCCCGCACGCGGCAGGCGGCGTGTTAGAGTGTCGTCTTATGAGTCCGCAACAGGAATATCAACGACGATTCGATCAACAACAGACGCTCTTGCAAGCTGCGCAAGCTCTCAGCGAAAAATTCTGGCGAACCCGCCGTGTGCTTTTCATCGCCTTGCTCGTGTTTGCTGCGCTGGCAGTGGCGGGTTGGCTGCCTGCGTTCTTGTCGGTCTTGCCGCTCGTGCTTTTCATCGTCGCCATTGTGCGGCATCAGCGCGTGATCGAAACCATCGAACGCGCGACGCGCACGGCGAACTATTACGATTATGGTTTGGCGCGGCTGCGCGGCGCTTGGATGGGCAAGGGCAATGCGGGCGAACGTTTCAAAAACGCCGCGCACCCTTACGCCGAAGACCTGGATATTTTCGGCGCGGGTTCGTTGTTTGAATTGCTTTGCACAGCGCGCACGCGCGCGGGCGAAGAGCGTTTGGCCGCGTGGTTATTGGCTCCGGCGATGTTCGACGAAATTCGCACGCGGCAGCAAGCCGTCAACGAATTGCGTGACAAACTCGACTTGCGCGCCGACCTCGCGTTGTTGGGCGATGCGATGAACACCGGAGTACATCACGCGGAACTCGCGGCGTGGGGCGATCAACCGGCGCGGTTCACTGCGCGCGTGTTGCAAATCGTCGCGGCGGTGTTGGGCGTAATCACGTTGGCGGCAGCCGTGGCCTGGTTGGTGGGTTATGGCAGGCAATACGTGTTTGCCGCGCTGATCGCGGAAACCGGTTTTCTGCTTTACGTTCGGCATGAAGTCGGTCGCGTCATCAGCGAACTCGAACGTCCCAGCCGCGATTTGCGATTGCTGACGCAGGTGTTGGAACGCGTTGAACAAGAACAATTCACTTCGTCCGCCTTGTCGCAATTGCGCGCGGCGCTCGATACGAACGGGCTCGCGCCTTCGCAACAGATCGCACGGCTGCATCGGTTGGGCGAGATTCTCGATTGGTGCAAAAACCAGTTCTTTGCGCCGCTCGCTTTCGCGCTGTTAATTCCGGCGCAAATCGCTATCGCCGCCGAACGCTGGAAGCAGGAATGCGGCCCGCAAGTCGCGCACTGGCTCGACGCGCTCGCTGAATTCGAAGCGTTGAACTCATTGGCCGGGTACGCTTATGAACATCCCGACGATCCTTTCCCTGAACTCGTCGAAGTCTTTGCGCAAGGGGCCCTCTTTGACGGACAGCAAATCGGGCATCCACTGATTGCCGAAGCGCGTTGCATTCGCAATGACGTGAAACTCACAGCGCAACAGTCGCTGTTGATCGTGAGCGGCTCGAATATGTCCGGCAAAAGTACGCTGATGCGTACCGTCGGCGTCAACGTCACGCTCGCCTTGGCCGGAGCGCCCGTGCGCGCCCAACGCTTGCGGCTTTCGCGGCTCAACGTCGGCGCAGCGATTCATATTCAGGATTCGTTGCAAGCGGGCGCTTCGCGTTTTTACGCTGAGATTACGCGGTTGCGGCAAGTGGTCGAACTCACGCAAGCCGAACTGCCGTTGCTGTTTTTGCTGGATGAGATTTTGAGCGGAACCAATTCGCACGACCGGCGCATCGGCGCGGCGGCGGTCATTAAAAGCCTGGTCGAACGCGGTGCATTGGGTCTGGTTACGACGCACGACCTCGCACTCACGCAAATTGCGGACGAGCTGCAAGGCTGCGCCCGTAACGTACATTTTCAGGATGAGTTGAAAGACGGCGCGATGTACTTCGATTACCGAATGCACGAAGGCATCGTGCAACGCAGCAATGCGCTCGAACTGATGCGAGCAGTAGGCTTGGATGTTTAAAAGCAAAAAGGGTAGCGAGTTTCTCGCTACCCTTTTTGCTTTGCGCGATGGCCAGAGAGGGACTTGAACCCCCGACACGCGGATTTTCAGTCCGCTGCTCTACCAACTGAGCTACCTGGCCGCAAAAAACGAAGGCGCATACTACGCACCGAGGTTTGGGCTGTCAACCAGCGGCCCCTGACTCCGCGACCATTTACAACAGGGCGTATTCAGTGAAGGCGCGACGGTCTGCGCCCTTCAATCAGTCCGTTTTGATATGTGGCAGCATCGCTTCTCTCACTTCGGCAATCAGTGCATCCACGTTTTCTTCCGTATGCCCTTTGGTCGAGATGGGCGGCAGGATAATGAGCTCTACGTCGTGTGCATGGCATTTGGTTTCACCGCGTCGCATCACGAGCCGCGTATCGTTCAAAACAACTGGCACGATGGGTACGCCCGCGCGCAGGCCCATCAGAAACACGCCTTTCTTCAAATCCTTGAGCTTGCCGTCGAAAGAGCGCGTGCCTTCGGGATAAACCAGCAGCGAGTGGCCGCTGCGCAATTTGTCTACGCCGAATTGCGTACTGCGATGGGCGGCTTCGCGGTTGCTGCGGTCTACCGGAATGACGTGTACGAGCGGAAAGCCTTGTTTGAGAATCGGCAGCTTAAAGACTTCCTTCTTTGCCAACACTCCGACGTTGTGGCCGACGTGGGCGAAATTCAGCGGGGGGTCTACGTTGCTTTGATGGTTGGACATGAACAGATACGTTTGCTTGGGATCGAGCCACTCGCGTCCGCGCACGGTGATGCGCGCGCCCGCCGACCGCGCGAAAATACGCGCCCCTAGTTTGGCAAACGGGTACAGCACGTCTTCCTTGCGGAACAGCTTCAGCATCAGCCAGCTAAACGAAATTGAAGGAATGCCGAGAAAGATCGCCAGCAACAAACCGACAAACATCGAGAACCAAAATCGGAGGGTAGCCATTGCAAAAGTGGCTAGTGGCTAGTGGTTAGTGGCTAGTGGGCTGTTGACTAGCCACTAACCACTAATCACTAACCACTAGATGATTGTGCCGTCGGTGATCGTTGCGCCTTTGGGGACGATGGTGATGCCTTCGCGGATGTAGTAATTGCCGTCGGGGCCGTCGTAATGCTCCCGTCCGGCTTCGTTGAGAATTCGTACGTTGGAACCGATGCGCACGTTTTTATCAATGATGGCTTTGCGGATATGGGTGTTTTCGCCGACGCCGATCCACGGCAAACCGCCCGCGCGTTCCTGCGAGAGTTCGTCGAGGGTTTGGTAATAGTCAGCGCCCATCATCAGCGTATGTTCCAGCGTAGAGCCGTTCTCGATGCGCGAACGCAATCCGATAATGCAGTGTTGAATTTTGGTATGGTTGAGAATGCAACCGTCGGAAATCAGCGAACTTTCGATGCGGCAATTGACGAACTTGCTTGCGGGCAGAAAGCGCGGGCGCGTCAGAATTTGTTGATCGGCGTAAAGGTTGAACTGCGGACGAATCGCCGCCATGTCCAAATTGGCGTGATAGAACGAACTGATCGTACCGATGTCTTCCCAATAGCCATCGAAGAGATAAGCCTGCACGTTATGTTTGCCGATGGCCGCGGGAATGATCTGTCCGCCGAAATCAGTATGCTTGTCGTCAGCATTGAGCAAATCGCGCAACACGCTGTATTTGAAAATGTAGACACCCATCGAAGCGATGTAAGGCCGACGTTGCGCTTCTTCGGCGTTGAGGCCGAGCGTCGTGGTATCTACTTCCATCGCGGACAATTGATCGGCGGGCGGCTTTTCGCGGAACTCGATAATGCGACCTTCGGCATCGGTCTTGAGCAATCCGAAGCCGGTCGCGCGTTCGGCGGTGCAAGGAATCACCGACACGGTCAGGTCGGCATTCGTCGCCTTGTGATGATTGAGATAACGCGCGTAATCCATCTGATAGAGATGATCGCCCGACAGAATCATCACGTGTTCCGGCTCGAAATCGCTCACGTGCATCATCACCTGACGCACCGCGTCCGCCGTGCCTTGAAACCAGTGCGGATTATTCGGCGTTTGTTCGGCGGCGAGGATTTCGACGAAGCCGTCAGAGAAGCGGCTGAACCGATAAGTACGCGCAATGTGCCGGTTGAGCGAGGCCGAGTTGAATTGCGTCAATACGTAAATGTAATGAATGCCTGAGTTGATGCAATTCGAAACGGGAATATCAATCAGGCGATATTTGCCGCCCAACGGCACGGCGGGTTTCGAGCGATGCAACGTCAAAGGAAAGAGACGCGCGCCTTGCCCGCCTCCGAGAATCAATGCGAGAACTTCCTTTTTCATGAAAAGGCTCCTCCGGCCTCAAGCTCTTGCGAATCGGTTGAAAGAAATTACTGCAGGTAGTTAATGGATTGGATTGTTTCTTTAGAAACGGGCCGCAGCATACGGAAGGGGCAGGGCTTTTTCAAGCAGGCTTAGGGCGCGCCTTGCTGAAGCAAATAAGCCGTCGCTGATTCGCTTTTTTCCAGTCCTGTGACGACGTAACCAGCCGCAAAACGTTCCTCAAATTCACGGCGAATGTGAGCTTGTAAGGCGAGCGCGGTTGGCTCTGCCGGTAAATTCAAGGGCACCGCAATGCTTACGGCATCAGCCGACAACGCAGGCGGTTTCCCTTCACATGCCGCTTGTACGCGCGGTGCATTCAAGTGCCATTCCGCCACCAAACGATCCGTAGGCAATCCGCCGTGCAATGCGCTCGTCGTCACACCATAAAGATTGGGAATGAAACGTCGCATCACCGCCCCCAGCTTCATCACGTTGAACCACGCATTGCGCACCGCCAACGGATCGAACGTCCATTCCATCAACGTGAAGCCGCGCGCCAGCGCATCCTGGCGTTGCGCGAGTTTTAACTGAAAGCCGACGCCTGCGTTTTGCCAGGCTTCCACGACGCCGACTTCGTGCGAATGCAAGTACGTTTGGCCAGCGCGTTGCGCGACGAAAGCCAGACTGAAACCAATCATCTCATCGCCCGCGAAGGCACCCAATACCTGTCCGCCGGTTTTCGTCGCGATCAACGCAATGTGTCCGGGGGTTGCGTCGCGCGCATCGGTTTGCCAGATGCGCTGTTCTAAATCGGTGATCTGGTCGAACTCTGCGATGCTTTCGCAGGGACGGATATTGATTGGTTCAGCCATCAGAAAATATCCAGGTCGTTGCCGTAAATGATTTCGCCGTTCCAAACCGCACGCATCTCGTTGAGCAGACTTTCTACCGTTGCGCCCCACAACAACTGATGATGCAGGATGAGCCTTTTCGGCTTCGCGCGTTGCGCCAGTTCCGCCAATTGCACCGACGAAGTATGAAACGTCGAATGATATTTTTGCCATTGCGGCGTGCGGCGTTTGAAACCTTCGACGCTGTAAACTTCATGAAGCAGCACATCGCATCCGTTGCAGTGCTTAACGATTTCTTCGCTCACGCCCGTATCGCCCGAAATGACAATCGTTTTATCCAGCGTCTCAAAACGAAAGCCGAACGCATGCCGCCACGAGCCGTGCGGTACGCGAAAGGCTTTGACCGTCACGTTGGCGTCACGATGAATCACGCCGGGCGCAATTTCATGCACATTGACGCGATAAGCCTTTGCGTCGCCGCGTTCCAATCCATTCACGCGCATCGCTACGTCTTCCGCCCAGGCCGCCAGCAAATGATTCACCATCCGGCGCGTACCCGGCGGGCCGTAAACCGTGAGCGGCGCGTGGCGCTCCAGCACGGCGGGCGTGAAGATCACGTCAGGCAGCCCGACGGTGTGATCGGAATGCAGATGCGTGAGGAAAACAGTGTCGAGGTGCGGCGGGTTTAGCGCATCGAGCTTGTGGCCGAGCGCCGCGGCGGCGGCGCGACGGACGATCCCCGGGCCAGCATCGAACAAC